>CAZGYL010000081.1:0-12159 GCA_964529985.1 uncultured Planctomycetia bacterium
CGCCAAAACCGGACTCGGGGCCTCATCCGCTCCCGTATTTATTGGACGAGGCACTTACGGGCCCCTATGGCTTGCGGGGGCAATTATAGGAACCGGAAAGTGGTTTCTCGATGAGGCATTATCTTTCAGGGGGAAGCCGTGCGCACGGAGAGCAGCCAGTAGACGATTCGTGAGGAAGCGAGGAAGATCCCTGCTTGAAGCAGAAGAAAGCCGAGAGCCTTTGCAAGCCTGAGTGCGGGGGAGCTCTTCTTGTGCACCTGAAGCGGACGGCGCGGGCCGGGAGCACTCCTGGGCCTGCTTTCAAGGACCGGCCTCGAGGAGAAACCCTCCGCCTTCCAATTGCTGCAAGCTTCCGGTACCGTCGGGCGTGCTTCGATCCGCCGGCTGAGCAGCTTCTGTAAAAGATCGACTGCATGCGCAGGTAGCCCCGGCGCCTTCGTTTTTGGATCCGGGATCGGCATGCTGCAGGCTTTGAGCATATCCTCCCGAGTTTTGGCCTGCCTTGGGAACGCGCCTGTCAATGCGCGGTAAAGCAGAACCCCGAGCCGGTAGGATTCTTCTTTGCCCGAACCGCTTTCGCCGAGAAGCTCCTCGGGTGCCGCGTAAGGAAGGAACTGGGGGTACTCGAGGTGAAGTTTTCTTCGGATTACATAAAGGTCGAACGGGCTTGGAAGGCGCAGTAAGGCCGCACCTGACGAATCAATGGTAAAGCGCTCAAGAGCAGGCGGCACTCCTATACCTCTTTCGTACCACCTGCCTATGATTTGAAGGAATTCCTGGAGCAGCTCAGCCTTCTGCCGCAGCGGTAGGTCTTCCCAGGCCACCTGCCGCAGGGTTACAACCCGCCTTGCAACCAAACAGCGGCCGTCGACTTCGGCCCAATCGAAAACAGGTACGATCCCGGGGTCGCTTGCTGCAGCAACGCTCCGGAGAACGTGCCTGTAGTGCTGGAGCAGATCGGAATCTTGGGTGAAGTTGCTCCGCAGCACCTCAAGCTCCACCTCTCTGTCAAGAACTTTCTGGCGGGCTCGATAGCGCCATGATACGGGGTCCAGATCGAGAAGCCCTTCAAGAATCCAGACTCCCAGTTCCGTGTTCTTATCCAGCCGCTCGTCGCTGCGGAACAGGTAAAAGAGGCACTGTCCTACGGTGAAAGCATCGCCCGGTTGCAGTATCGTCTTGGAAATACGCCGGCCGAAGATGTAGGTGCCGTTCGCACTTCCCAGATCTTCAAGCTCCACCCCTTCAGGTGTGACTCGGATTCTGGCGTGCCTGCGCGAAGCTTGGTGGTCAGGAACTTGAATCGCGGCTTCCCGGCCGCGGCCGAGAAGGTATTCCGACCTTTTCAGGGTGAAAATGCGCCCCTTTCCGGGGCCGGTGCGCTGCAGCAAGGCCCATCGTTCCATTGCCCGAAACGTCTCCACTTATCCAGAATACCGCAAACCGCCGTTTTTGTCAGGAGAGGCGCACCGAGCTCTTCTACGTTGCATTGAGGTACGTTGTTGTGGTATATGGGAAGATGGAAAGAAAAGACCGCCCGGTGACTTCCGAAGGTGGTTCAGCCGGGCCGGCCTGAAGCAAATCTGTTGTGTTTATAAACCCGAGGCCTTTAAGAACGAAAGGAGTTACAGCCAAGCTGGTGACTGAACAGGAACGGTCGACGCGGTCGTCCCTTTCCGTTCTGAGCGGAAAGGATCTCGCGCTTCGCTGCGCGCACCTCCTGGACGAAAAGCGGGTCCGGGATCTTGTGATCTTCGAGGTAGGGTCGGTCCTCCAGATCGTTGACTACTTCATTATCGGGACGGGATCGTCCCCCCGCCATGTACAACGCACCGCCGATTACGTTATGGAGAAATTGGCCGAGTGCGGGTTGAAGCCTCTCGGAGTCGAAGGGTACGAGCAAGGCCGCTGGGTCCTTTTTGATTACGGTGATGTGGTGGTGCACTTGATGCTGGAAGAGGCCCGGCAGTACTACAACCTCGAGTTGCTGTGGGGAGATCGTCCTCAGGTACCATGGAAGCCCGACCCCGGTCAGGCCGAGAGGTAGAGGGAAAGCGCCGCTTCCACAGCGAAACAGAGCTTCGAGGCTTTGCAGCTTCTTTGGGACGGTTGCTTAGGGGCGGCGAGGTACTGGGGCTTGTAGGCGCCCTGGGGGCGGGGAAAACCGTTTTCACAAAAGGCCTGGCTGAAGGGCTTGAGGTTCCTCCTTCCATTCCGGTAACAAGTCCCACTTTCGTCCTGCACAGGAGGTACCCGGGAAGATTGACTTTGGAGCATCTGGATGCCTACCGCCTTCGATCGCCTGTTGAACTGGAGGCTCTTGGGCTTGCAGACCTGCTCGAAGGCCCTGTAGTGGGGGGATCACGGGGGGCGGGACCTGCAGTCGTTGTTGTTGAGTGGGCCGACAAAGTGGTTTCTCTCCTGCCTCCCCGCACAATCTGGATCGAGCTTGACATAATCGATCCTACTACACGGGATCTTACCTGTACTATTCCCAACCCCGATCTTACCGGAATGGACTTAGTGCGTTCTTTACAAGCTCTATTGAGCGACGCGCCCCTGAGTGGAACGTAAGAAGCATTGGTAGCCTGCGAATCTGCGGCCTAAAGTTCTTCTCGCTTGGGTCCGGATAAAAGGGGTGGGGACCGAACCCGCTTCGCATAGAGTCATGAAACAGGAATGAAGCAAAATCCGGCCAAGAAACACAGCCTGCACGCAAAGCTGGGTCAGTATCTGGTTACCAAAGGATTGGCGCGGCTTTGTGATGTGAACGCCTGCCTTCAGGAGCAGAAGCGGCGCGGCGAACAGGGGGAACATGTCACTTTAGGAACCTTGTTGGTTGAGCGTCAGATCCTGACGGTGGACCAACTCCGGTCGGCGCTTGCAGCGGTCGGAGCGCTTGTGGCTTTTTGCGAGCGGTGCGGGCGGGAGCGTACCATAAGCACTTACAGCTCAGGCGGTGCGGGAGTTTGCACTCAATGCGGCGCGCCCATGAAATGGCGTGATCTGACGCCGGGAGTGGTACCTGCTGCACGCACTCTCAAGGTTCCTGACGTCAACGCCCCGGATACAACTGTAACCAGTGATCCGAACAAAGATCCCCTCATTAACCGCATAATAGGGGGTTGCCAGATTCTCCAGCGGATCGCCCGCGGCGGTATGGGGGTCGTATATCGTGCCAAGCAGCTTACTTTGGGCCGTACGGTTGCCTTGAAGGTTCTCGCTGAAGAACTTGCGAACGACGGGGCTTATGTAAGGCGGTTCATGCGTGAAGCTCGTGCGGCCGCAGAGCTCAATCACCCCAACATAGTGCACATTAACGACGTGGGCGAGCAGGAAGGGATTTACTACTTCATAATGGAATACGTCGACGGCCCGACCCTAAGCGCCGTGCTTAAGAAAAGGAGACGCCTTGACGTATTCACGTCAGCTAACATTGGATACCAAGTGGCTCTGGCCCTGCGCCATGCCCATAGCCGCAATATCATTCACAGGGATATAAAGCCCGAGAATATAATGCTCACAAAGGACGGTGTGGTAAAATTGGCTGACTTGGGCTTGGCGAAGCGGGTGACGGAAGCCGATCCCGAGCTCACCGAAGCAGGGGCTGTGATGGGCACGCCTTATTACATGGCCCCCGAGCAAGCGAAGGATTTTCGTTCGGTGGACATGCGTTCCGATATTTACAGCTTGGGAGCGACTTTGTACCGCACGGTCACAGGGGTTGTGCCCTTCGACGGCAAAACAGCTCTTGAGGTGATCCTCAAAGCGGTGAGCGGCGCCAAACAACCGGTGAGGCGGTTGCGCCCCGAGGTGCCCGAGGAGTTTGAAGCGGTCATACACCGCATGATGGAACCTGAACCTGCGAAGCGTTTTCAGGACATACGCGAGGTGGCCGAGCGCTTGGCGGCGATCCTCACCAAGTTGAAAGCCCCGGCTTCGCATTAGAAAGACGATGGTTGGTGGCGCAAGGGCAGGAAACGAGGGAGCATGGAATTTGGAGTGGGAGCGACGGAATGGAGCAGCCTGAGTTTCGCGCCGAAATCGGGGAGCCGGAGCAGGAGCTTCGCAACTTTTTCGAGGCTCGTGTCAAACCTTTCCGCGAATTAGGTCAAAGCGCCAAGGCCGCCCAGTACGAGCGCGCGTGGGAAATCGCACTTTCGTTTCTGCGGGAGGTTCTGCAACGGGGTGAAGAGCATGCGCCTTGAGGCTGTTCGAATCCACAATTTCAGGAAAATATGCGAGGCGGAGCTCTCCGATCTGCCCCCGGAAGGCCTCATTGTTTTGGTGGGTCCCAATGAAAGCGGAAAGACCAGTATAGCAGAAGCTGTGGCCTTCGCGCTTTACGGCCGGAGCGTCAGGGACGACTGTTCCGCTGTAGAGCTTATTCAATGGGGACGTGACCGTCTTGAGGTCACCCTGAGTTTTGAATTGCGGGGAAAGCGTTTCATAGTTGAACGCTCGGTCGACAGGCTGGGGAACCACACCGCTACGCTGAGGGATCTTCAGAGCGGTTCCGTCTCAAGCGGGCCGGAGGAGGTCAAGCGCGCGCTTTACGAACAGGGCCTTGTACGCTTTGAGGTTTTCAGGGATGTGCTTTACCTGGGTGAGGCACCGGTGGGTGTTGCCAGGAGGAAGGCTCTGGTTGAGGAGGTGACTGGTATCGCCGCCCTCACAAGAGCGGCTTCCGCATTACGGGAGGAGATCCGAAGCAGAGAAAGACGCTATGCGCTTCTGGGCGAGGAAATGGAGCGTAAGCGCGCGCATGCTGAGAAACTGGCCGGAACAGCGAGCGAGCTCGATGCGCTGGGCGAAGAACTGAAGCGGAGCACAGAGGCTTTGGAAGCCGCCCGGAGTAAGGCTTCCGCTGTGGCCGCGCGGCTGCGCAGCTTGCGGCGCTTGTCGGACAGGTGGCACAAGAGGGCCAACCGCCTTCAAGCGGAAGAGGGAGGAGACCTGAACTCGCTGCGTACACACCTGGAAAAAATAGAAAATCTTCTTAACAGGGAGCGCGATGAAGGCATCGCTTCGGAAGAAGACAGTGCACTTGAGGCTGTGAAGCGGGGTGCTTCGGAGCTCCGGGCGATACTCGATGGATACGAGAACGAAGTACGCAGCCTGGAAGCGGAGGCGCAGCAGCTCGGGGAACGCAGCGCGCAGTTGCAACAAGTTATAGAAGAGCGGAGAGCCGAGGTTACGGCACGCAAGCGCGCACGCCGGCGGGCGATATTCCTTGCGCTTTTCGGCATTGCGGCTGCCGCTGCCGCAGGTGCCGTTTTGGCGGCTGTGAATGCCGCTGAGGAAAACCTCACCTCACCCAAAACGCTCGGCGCACTTGGGGCCGGTGCACTTGGTGTGGTACTCGGGGCAAGCGGGTTCATCACTTTTCTTGCTCGGGTGCGGCGTTTGGGTGCAGCGCGGCGGGAGTTGCGTTCTGTGGAGCAAGAGGCGGCCGAAATCAAGCGGAATTGGGAGAAAACAGACGAATTTCTAAAGGACATAAGAGAGGCTTCCGACTGGAGGACGGCCTGGACCAGGCTGCAGGAGAAAAACGGGCGGGAACCGCTTGACCCAATGGAGGTTGTAGGCCGCCTGAAGGAGGCCGTCTCCGCACTTGCAAGGCAACGGCGCGCGCAATTGAATCAGGCCGAAGCTGCTCACAGAGAAGCCCAGGAGGGGCTCAGGCGCGCGAGATCTCAGCACGATCGACTTGAGAACGAGTGGCGGGAGCGGGAGGCCGCGCGCCAGAGACTGGAGGATCTCAAGCTGGAGATCGAGAAGCTTGAAGCGGAGCGCCGGACCCAGGAGCAGGAGCTTGAAGATCACCTCCTTGCCCTTGAATTGCTTGAGGGAACGGCTGCTTCGCTTAGACTTCGGGCCGGGCCAGTTCTTGCTGAAGCGGTAAGGCATGTGATCGGGCCTTTTACAGGCGGGGCATGGCGCGAGATCCGGTTGGACACCAGTTTTAACATTGAGGTTTTCGGGCCTGAGAAAGGGGACTTCCTCAGGCCTACGGAGTTAAGCTCGGCGGCACGCGCCGGAATCGACCTCAGCGTGGCTGCGGCTCTTTCGGCACTCTTGGCCCGGAGCGCCGATCCGGAGGGTTGTTTCCTGCTCCTGGACGATCCCTTTGTGCATTTTGATCAGGAAAGGGTTCGAGGATCGCTTGAGGCCCTCAGAGGGCTTCCGGGTATACCGCAGCTTTTTGTGTTCGTCCACAGGTTGCCAGAAGGGCTTTCGAGAACCCAGGCCTGGTGCATTTCAGGTGGGGTGGTGAGGCGGTTTGAGCAGGCAACGGCCGACTCTGAGGGCACCGAATTGCCGGCTTCCCCGTACCCGCCTTGGCCCGGAACCCACCAACAGCCTGCCACCGGATAGAAAACCGCCCTGGAACTTTCCTCCGGCTTGGGCAGAATTGGGGGCATGCAGAGACAACCCTGGGTTCGCCTCAGGCCTTTAGAAGTGGGGCGGGAACCTATCTTTTTTGTTGCCGACGCACACCTTCGAGCAGGTGACAGAGACGGTGCTTCTCGGCTTGCTGATTTTGTGGAAAGCCTACCGCCCGGCCGGCTGTTTTTCCTCGGTGATTTGTTCAACTTGTACTGGGGCCCGGAGGCGGTTGAAGAAGGGGCTTGGGAGCGGTTGTTCTCGGTTCTGAAGGCGCGCGGTCGCGAACTCAGGGCTTTCTTCCTGCCTGGAAACAGAGATTTTTTGGTGGGGCGAGAGCTTCGCCTTCGGTCGGGGATCGAACTTTTGGGAGAGTTTGTTTCACTCAAGCGGGGCGCGCTGCGCCTCCTTGCCTGCCATGGAGATCAACTCTGCCTGGAGGATCTTTCTTACCAGCGCCTTAAGCGTGTGATACGCGATCCTCTACTGCTTAGCTTATGGCGGGCTTTCCCGCGCTGGTTCCGCCGGGCCGGTGCCCTTGCGCTCAGGCGCGCCAGCTTGCGGCGGCTCAGGCATAAGGATTCCCGTGTTCTACAGCCCACCGGCAGGGTGTTGAACCGTATTTTCGCAACCGGTTTCAAAGCTGTGCTCTCAGGACATCGCCACCTTTGGAGGATAACTCGTTACCCCGGGGGACTGCACATCGAACTGCCGGCGTGGGAGGAGACCGGATTTTTCATTGTATGGCGGGAAGATGGGCTGCTGCCGTGCCGATACGAAAAAAAGGGCAAGATTTGGGAAAGCCGCCCGATAATGGAGGACGAAAGCGGTGCTTTACGAAGTCAATGAAGGTGGTTCCTGCACCCGCATTCGTATTCTCGGGCCTGTCGATTTCGACAGCGTGGAGCCCTTCCGCCGCCTGCTGGAGAGATACGTTGCCCAGGGGAAGTCGATTCTCCTGGATCTGGAATCCTGCAGTTTCCTCTGCAGCATGGCCGTAGGTCTGGTGCTTGGGTTTGCGATCCAGGCACGCCAGAATGGAGGCGACTTGAGGATTACGAAGGCTTGTGACAGAATACGGGAACTATTGGAAGAGGTTCGCGGTGCCGACCTGATCCTCTCGGGTTCCCCTGACGAATGCAAGCAGTGATCCTCACCGGTCCGACCTGTTCGGGAAAGGGGCAGGTCGCCTTTGAGCTTGCCCGGCTCATAAACGGCGAAATCATATCCCTCGACTCGATGAAACTCTATCGCGGTATGGATATAGGTACGGCCAAGCCCCCGCCCGAACGCCGCCGGCATGTGCGTTACCACTTGATCGATCGGGTCGATCCCAATGAAGAGTACAGCGTCGGGCAGTATGTGCGCGAAGCGCTCAGCTGCGCGGCGGACATATTCTCCCGCGGTAAGCGTCCTATTTTTGCGGGAGGCACCCCTCTTTACCTCTGGGGGCTTGTAAGGGGATTCTGTGCGGCTCCTCCAGGCGATCCTGAGGTAAGGGGCGAGCTGGAAAAACAGGCCGAGAGGGAAGGCGCCCCTGCGTTGCACAGGCGACTTGCGGAAGTGGATCCCGAGGCCGCTTCGCGCATTCACCCTCACGACCGGAAGAGAATTGTCAGAGCGCTTGAGGTTTATTATCAGACGGGAAAGCCGTTTACTTTTTTCTGGTGGCATTCTGCAATCCGCCTCCCGGCCGGAAGTTATGTCATATACGGACTGCGCCGACCGCGGCAGGAGCTTTATGAGCGGATCAATCAGCGTGTGATTGAGATGGTGGAGCGCGGGCTGTTTCAGGAGGCGGAGCTTCTCAGGAAGCGCTACAAGGTGTTGAGCCGCACTGCCGTACAATGCATCGGGTACCGGGAGATTTGGGAGGGTATGGAGAAAGGGCTTTCGAAGGAGGCTGTCGTACGGATGATCCAGCGCAATACGAGGCGTTTCTCACGGAAACAGGGGACTTGGTTCAAGCGGTTTCCTGAGATCCGTTGGATTGAGGCGAAGGATCGTACGGCGGAGGAGATAGCTTTACTTGTGGCGCGGGAGCTGGATTTCGGTATCCCTGCTTTACCCGCCGGGGAACTGATTTGAGCGACTTCCGAATACTTAAAACCGCAGGCCGTCCTTACCGGTCGAATTCCAGAATGTCTTCTTCTTCGTAGATTCCGAAAAGGACGCGGTCGATATCTTTGTGGAGATTGTGGAAGTCGTTGTAAACGGCCGTTACGTGTCGTCCCCAGTGATCGGGATTGCTGAAGGAGTAGGGGTTGCTGGTACAACCTGATGTCAATCCCAGAGCCAAGGCCACCAAGACGACGAGAACACACAGACGCATGGAAAAGTCCTCCGTATACCTTCCCCTCGTTATTCGCCGGAGAAGAATAGCCTGCCGGCGCGGGTCTGTCAACTTTAAGGAATGCGTAGCCAAAAAGGACACCGCAAGCGCTATCCCGTGCGTTACTTTCAGGGTGTTCTACAGTCCTTTTCCCGGCCGGGGTAGGCATCCGATAATCATGCCGCCCGGGATTGCTGCGTCGCACCCGGCGAACGTCATGCTGCCGGTGAAGTGGCGGTCATTCGCTCACTTTGCCTTGTCTGAAGGATTTCCGGCTCTCACGGCACAGCCATGGCCCGTAGGCGCACTGCCCTAAGTCGTCCTCTGTTTCGTCGAAACTGCAGGCGCGGGGCTCACCTGGGGGCTCGAAAAGAAGATGAAGCAGCAGTACAGCGTCGGAAACCGTGATACGCCCGTCGTCGTTCAGATCGGCAGCATCCGGACAGGCAAAAAAGGCTTCCTCGGTCGAGAATAGGACTTTGAGCAACCTGAGCGGATCGGCCATGCTGAGGATCCCATCCGCGTTGACATCGCCTCGAAGGAAAGCTACAGCGTTCACGGTCTGAACAAGTCTTTCCGCCCAGGATTCAACGCTTAGCGTCTTGAGCACCGATCCGTCACCTTTAAGGATATGGCAGAGGGGATCACTCCTTCCGAATAAGAACTCCAGGAGAATCGCTTCCCCGTCCGCCCTCGGTGAGATCAGATAGACCCGCCTTTGGGGGTACACGCCGGAAGCGACGGTTATACGCAGAGGATCTTCCACGATTTCGGTTTCACCGCCCAAAGTTATCTCTGCTCGGACCCCGATTCCTTCCCGGGGTTGACTGGAGATTACTCTTTCATAAACCGTGAGCCACCCGCCGCCTTCGAGTTTCACAACAAGCTGCCGCAGTGGAAACATTGCCAGGTGCTCGGGATAGGCCTTTGCTTTCCAGTTTGCGAGGCTTGAGGATACCTGGATTTGGGAAAGCTGCAGGGTGAGCTTGCGTCCGGAAAGGGGCGGGCCTTTCCTTGAAACGGAGGTGTCGAAGTCTGAACTCAAGACCACTTTTCCGTGCCCAAGCGTAAAGCTTTGGGACAGGTGTACGGCAAGGTCGAGATCTCCCTCGTTCCAGCGTGTCAAACCTACGGTTGTAGTTGCAACGGCAGGGCCTGTAGGCTCTCCGTATCCGCGTATCGATCTGATGCGACGAATCCACGCTGTTGTACTCTGACCTTTATAGCACGGGATTTGGGTCCCATCGCCTTCCAGTTCCACAACAAAGGATCGCTGTTGCTTTTGGAACACATTTTTGACACCTACCGGCAGCACTAAAAAAGCAGCCGCACCAAAGGAAGCTCTCAAAAGTGGCGCGTCCCTGAAGACAGAAGCTCCCGGCAAGAGGTACGGCCTTACTTGCTTAATCACGAGAGCTCCCCGGGAGGTGATCTTGAACTCCACATCAAGGCATGTCAGCGATGCCGGAATCCCGGTGGGCGGGGACCAGCGAGAAGCAAGGGATTCCAACACCGGCGCAAGCTCCAGCAACTGCTCTTCGCTCAGAACTCTCTGCCGGGGGGTCTGAGCAATACTTGAGGGAAGAATCCGGGTTGCGACCCAAGAGTCGTCTTCGTCTTTCGTTATGACGCTGACCTCAGGGGTCACTCCCGACGGTGGTCTGACAACACTTATCTCACCGAACTGAGCGGTTACAAGGAACCAGTCCTTCGTCGGGTCGACCGGGTCCCTTGTAAAAGCTACCCCGTTTGCCTTCTCGTCTTCGAATGCCTCTGTGACCAGGATTCCCATGCGCACGGATTCTTCCGGGATTCCATACCACAGTCGTTCCTCCACCGCGCGTTGATTGTAAAGGCTTGCCCAGACTTTTCTAAGCGCCCTGCCAAGCGTTCTTTCTTCGGGTTCAGAAGGATCGCAGCGGGAAGGCCCTGAAGATCCGTCATGGTCCATAGAGTCCGCCGGACAGCCCGAAGTGGAGTCGTAAAGTCCCGCTCCGGGAAAGAATATGCTGTCTTCTGCGTTGCTTGAGGATCTGAAGCGCAACTTGACTTGGAGGGAACCGAAAACTTCCTCAGCACGCCGAGCTATGTTTTCAATAAGGCCTCTCGAAACACGGCTGCGGTACCGGATCATGTCCCTTATCTGCCGCAACGCCCGCCGGCGGTATAAGGAATCGGCCCGGAACTGCGGGTTTCTGAATGTGAGCTGAATGACCTCGGCGAATGTCAGATCGCCGAAGAAGTTTTGGTGAAGGAACTCGGAGAAGTAAGAAAACGGAATCACAAACCCTTTCACCCTGGCCTCAACCGGTATGCCCGGCAGGAAGCGCGCCATGTAAGCCGCCTTTCCCCCGCAACGGTCTATCGGGAAGCAGCCTGAGATTTCATCGAGGGATGGAAGATCCCGGAAAGCATCGTCAGGCTCGCTTACGTCCAAAGGCAGCGGACGGCGGGAAAGAAGCCAAGCGATAACCGAAGCATCGCTTGTCTCTTCGATTTGCCAGCCGTCCGGAGTAACAGTGAGATGCACCGGCTTATCGATGAGGTCGGCTAGAAGCTCCGGCGCGCCGTCTACATACAAATTGGGTATCCCCTCGCGGAGGGCCAAAATGTTTACGTGACTGAGGATCCCCTGGCGGCTTGCGGTGATCACTCCGGCCACCGGTATATCAAAATCAACCGGAATGGTTTCAAGAAGGCAGATATCTGTTCTTGTGAGCGAACCGGAAGTCCGCACCTCGCTCCAGCTGACATCGGGAATGTAGCGTAGATAGCCGAAAGCTTCACCTGTACTGTAGACTTCGAATGTGGATAAGGGCCCTCCGGTATCAAGCGGAATAGGCCCACCTTCCCGAAACGCCTCGCGCTCTACAACGCAAGTAGGCATGAAGTACAGGACGCCGATATGGAACCTGTCCTGTAATCGCCGCCAGCAGTTAACGATCACGCGTCTTATGGCCGCCGGGTCGACCTGAAACGCTCCGCCGCCCGTGTGGAGCAGATAACGTTTGCCGGAGGGCTTACGCGCAATAAAAAAGCCGTAGTATTCACGTCGCTCCAGTCCGAAGAATGCGCGGCTGCAATAAAACGTCGCGCGGTGGCCTAACACCTCGCCGTGGAGTGTTATGCGTAGGAATACGGGTTCCGCAAACGGCCTTGAAGATTCCTCTCGAAGCAGTATGGCGCCGATCTGCTCCACTTCTTCCGACCCGAAACCTTCCGGAGCAGGTACTTTAGAGGCGAGAAAATTAAATTCTTCCTCCGTGCTGATTGAAGTCCTGCATATTTCAGGATTCAATTCTTCAGCCGCCGTTGCCGAGTAGTAGAGCAAGAAGAAGGCCGCACAAAGTTCGAAAAGCCTGAGGACCGGAGATTTCGAAACCCCTATGCGCCGGCTTGGGCCGAAGAGAAATGCTTCCGGTTCCAACAGGAAGCTATGG
>CAZGYL010000082.1:0-12129 GCA_964529985.1 uncultured Planctomycetia bacterium
GCGCCGCACAGTTGGTTATCTCGCTTCGATTGTCTCCTTTTTTGCCTCGCTCGTTCTCTATGCGAACGGCGTGATCATCCCGCCGCCGTCGCCGCCGGGCCCGAGACCGCGCCCCGTGCCTCAATACCGGCCGGTGGCGGTGAAAGCGGTACGACTTAATGTCCAAATAGAAGACCAGGTTGCAAAAACGAACGTCCGGGAGGTATTCGTAAATCCGAATCCGCGCCCTCTCGAAGGGACGTTTCTGCTTCCAATACCCCCCGACGCCCAGGTAAGCGACTTCACGTTCTTTATCAACGGCAAGGAGGTTAAGGCTGAGATACTGCCGCGCGACAAGGCTCTTGCTTATTACCGCCAAATAGTCTCCAGGCTCATTGATCCGGCCTTGCTTGAATATGCGGGTAAAGGACTTGTACGCGTGCGCTTGTTTCCAATTCCGCCGCACGGCGAAGCTGAGATCAGGTTTTCGTACACGCAGGTCCTTTCAAGCGAAGGCGGACAACTTACGTATTGGTATCCTTTCGGCACCAACAAGTTCTCCTCAAGCCTGCTTCGCTCGGCGGTCATCGACGTAAAGATCCGTTCGAAAGTACCGCTGCGCACCATTTACGCCCCGCAATGGTCTGTGGATATAGTGCGCAAGGGCGAGCACGAGGCCCGCGTTTCATTTGAAAAAGGCGACTTCCTGCCCAAAGAAGATTTTGTGCTTCACATCGGCAGATCCGAAGAAGATTTCGGAATCATGGTAACTGCGTACCGAACCGGCAAAGAGCCCGGTTTCTTCCTGCTGGCTCTTTCCCCGAAACAGGAGCTTGCCCCGGGCGAAACCGCACCCAAGGACATAGTTTTCGTTTTTGACACCTCGGGAAGCATGTCGGGAGAGAAAATAAAACAGGCGCGCGAGGCCCTTTCTTTCTGCATAAACTCACTCAGAGACCGGGACCGCTTCAACGTGATAACCTTCAGCACAACGGCGCAGGCCGTTTTCCCCGCGCTGCGTCCCGCTTCCGGCGAGAACAAGAAAGAGGCGTTGTCTTTTGTGAAAGATTTGGAGGCCGCAGGCGGAACCAATATCGGCGAAGCGCTTGAGAAGGCTCTCGGGCAGGAAGGGCATACTTCCGACCGCCCGCTTATGATGGTCTTTCTTACAGATGGGATACCTACCGTCGGAGAGACGAACTGGAAGCGGATACTTAAGACCGTCGAGGAAAAGCGGCCCGAAGGCCTGCGGCTGTTTGTCTTTGGAGTGGGAAACGACGTCAACACTATTCTCCTTGACCGTCTGGCGGAGGAAAACGGCGGAACACGCCGGTATGTGCGGCCGGGCGAAGATATTGAGATCAAGGTTTCGCAGTTCTACATGCAGATAAGCCGCCCTGTTTTGACGGACGTAAAGCTTACCTTCAGTCCGGGAGGCGTTTTCGATCTTTACCCCCCTCGGATTCATGACATCTTCCACGGCCAACAAGTGATTCTCGTGGGCCGTTACCGCAAGCCGGGCCCTCAGGTTCTTGAAATCTCAGGGAGGTGCGGCGACCGCAACTACCGGCACCGCTTCCCGTTCAAGCTGCCAGAGAAAGCAGTTGAAGATTCCTATCTCCCGCGGCTTTGGGCTGCGCGCAAAGTGGGTTTCCTCCTGGACCAGATACGCCTGCACGGAGAGAAGAGCGAGTTGGTACAGGAAGTGCGCAGGCTTGCGAAGCGCTACGGTATTGTAACGCCTTACACCTCGGCGCTTGTTGCAGAGGAAAAGGGTATTGCAGGGCTCCGTCGCCTCCCCAGAGTCTTCGGAAGAAAGGGTGAGACGTTGGGAGTGCCGGCGGCTCAAGGCGTGCGCGCCAGCGGCATCGGTGCCGGATCCGCCCGCGGAAAGGCGGCTGTTGAAGCCAGCGTGGCGCTTGAGAAGCTCAAGAGGGTCAACAAGGCTCCGGCGGTTCCGGCTTTTTCCGAGGACGGGAAAGCGCAGGTGCAGGTAAAGGTGGTCGGCGCGAAAACCTTCTATCTGCGCGACGGAGTTTGGGTGGATTCGGAATACAAGAAGGGCATGGAGGAAAAGGTTGTCGTTTACCTCAGCGATCAGTACTTCGATCTATTGGGGCGTTTCCCCGAACTGGGACGTTACTTCGCAATAGGTAAAGAAGTCGTGGTGTGCCTGGAGGGAACGGCCTACCGGATAAAGCCCCGCGGGTGAAGGCGGGAGCTGAAAAGCTGAATCGGGCTGCTTGAGGACGATCGGAGTTTGTTTCCGCTCTGCGGCCTCTTAAAGACAAAGCCCACGGAATCCAGCCGTGGGCTTTGTGGAGCGTATGGTGTGGAGGTGCTTGGGCTTTACGAAGGGCGGTCGGTCTTCCTGCGGTTTTTCCTTAAGGCGGAAACCGCAAACAGGCCGGCAAGCAGGCCTGCCAGAGTGCCCGGTTCAGGAGCGGGGGCATTCCCGGGTTCAGGCCCCGGATCCGGCGGAACGAACGCATCGCCGTTGAACTTCAGATAGTCGTGCGGGGGCGGAGGGCAATCTCCGTTCTGCCCGTTTTGGCCGGTGCCCGACGCCTGTCCGCCGGTCTCTGAACCATCGGTGACTCTTGCCCAGACCGCCTGGGTGGTCCTACGTCCGTGACCATGGAGTACGTAGGACCAGAGCTCTTCAAGGTAACTGCCGAGGTCGTTGCCCCAGCCTTTGTGCACTGTCCTGTGGCCTTGCAGCTGCAACTGCGCTTCGGCTGCCGAAGCCCGCGGAGTCATGCATAGACTTACAGCAAACAACAAGGCGCCGATGGGCAAGAACATTGCGGAACGCATCTTCGGTTCCTCCTCACGTCGATCCTGCGACGCCAACTTCCCCCGTCAGTGTCTTAGCGGTGGATTCCGGGTCCCTTAGGTTGCAAGAACGATCGTACCGCTTGGAAAGCCTCTGCCAACCCCCTTTTTCTAAATGTTCTTTCAGCTGGGACTTAAGACGGTCCGCCGGCCGGGGCCCCTGCGGCTTTACCGCATTGCCCGTGCCGCTCGGGCCCGCCGTGGAATAGGCCTTTTCCCGAAATAATGTTATAAATGTGCTTGCCTGAAGAATTTTGCTTGCCTGCAGGATTCGGCCGTGGTTACAATCCGAGCGGTCGCCCGCGCCGCGACAGCGAGTTTCCGCCGGTCAGGCCATTTGGTGGTGGGACGCAGCCCGCAGGAAACCGCTGAGTGGCTCGGCCGCAGGCATACGGCCGGCACGCCAAGAAGCGGCGCTTGATACAGGAGGCACGTATGAAGAAGCCATTTAGGGTTTTGCGGGTGGGATTGATCGTTGTGGGCCTTATAGGGTGCAGTACGCCGAGGCGACCCGAGTCTCGAAGTGACACACATATGCTGAGCGTTGATACTCCTTTTGCACTTGAGGCCCGGCGCACCCTTCTCAACTCCCCCAGGCCCGGGGACGAGAGTCTGCGCGAGCTGCTCGCTCTGCGGATTTTGGCCAAACAGGATCCAACGGACGGGAGTTGGAATCATGATCCTACAGCGACCGGCGAAGCCCTGCTCCAGCTTCATGCACTGCATTTATTGAGCAAAGACGACCCGGCTGTCAGAAAAGCTGTATCTTTTCTTCTCGGCAGGGAGATCCCTCTTGTTGCGTATACAGCCGACAGTCCCGCGTGGGGCCGGGGGTGGGTCGGATTGTACTCCCTTATTTTGTGGGGATTCGGTGAAGAGCTTAAGGTCGCTGAGACCGTCCGCACGTTGCTTGACAACCTCGACAAATGGCTTGACGGAAAAGACGGACGTACGGCGTGCGCGATTCTGCGGTGTGTGACCGCACACCCGCTTCTCAAGGACCCTGAACGCAGGGAACTCATTTTGGCACGCCTTGCGCAGCGCCAGCTCCCCGGGGGCTGGGATCTAGGGCCCGGGACCGATAACGCTGCTGTGCTTGAAGCCTTGTTGCCGCTTGCAGACGAGCCTCGAGCGCGGCTTGAGATCCTGCGGTTTTTGCCGAACGCAGTCTGTTCTGAGGGAATCAACACAGCAGGCGGGATCCTTGATCCGGAGGAGTCTCACCTTGTGGTCCTCAAAGCATTGAAGGTCGCCGGTCTCCTTGAGCTCTACCGAAAGTTGGGCCCGGGCATTCAAGAGTACCTCGATCCCTACCGGCTGGGCCTTTATGTAGTTGCCAGGGAGGGAGAGCAAGGGCCGGCGCTCCGGTATGGTGAGACAACGGTTGTGGTGCGGCCCGAGCCGGTCCTGCTGGGTACTGAGATCCGGAAATGGAGGGCGGTTGTTTCGCCTGAGCCTGAAAAAGGACCTCTTCTCACCCTTACCCTCTCGGAGGGGGCAAAGGAAAAGCTCAAGAGTCTTTTGGCTGCCGACTCCCGGGTCAAAGTGGCTCTGATTCTCGGCGACAGAGTGCTTGCGGTCAGGCCGCTTGTTGAGTTGATCGACCCGGAAGGGATCGCGGTACGGGGGCTTGCTTTGGAAGAGTCGGCGGCCCTAATGAAGGCTGTCAGTACAATCGAGCAGGCGGGTGTGACTCCGCTTCACGGACCTGCCTCGAGCGGAACGGTACGAGGAGGATCTCCGGAGGGAACCTCGACAAAAAAGGAGTCGCAGTGATGGCGCGTAAACTGGTACCTGTCCTGGTGGTTTTGTTTCTCGGTGCGGCAGGCTCGGCCGTATATTTCAAGATTTCGTACGACGATGTGAAGCGCAGGCTTGACCAGGCGGAGGCCGACCTCCAGCAGGAGAAGAGAGAGCGCAAGGCTTCGGAAGACCGCCAAGCGACTCTCCTGGCTGAAAGGGACCGCCAAATAAAACAGCTTCAGGCGATCGAGCGGGAATACAATCGCCTCAAGGAGGAGGTCCTCGCCCCACTTCGGGAGACCCTTAAGAAGCGTGAGGCTGAGCTTGAGGATCTTGCGGGGCGCTACAAAGCGCTTCAGAAGCAGGAAGCGGAATTGCGTGCAACGGTCCAGAGGCTTACGAAACAGCTCGAGGAACAGATCGCTTTGCGAAACGAGCTTATGCCCAAGTTGAAGGAGACGGAGGCTGTGGTGAACCGCCTGAAGGTAGAGTTGGCCGGCGAGCAAAGGGCCAAAGCTCAAATCCAGCAGAAGCTCACAGCCGCGCTCGATCAATTACAAAAGGCGCAAACGGAGCTCGAGAGGCTGAAAAAGCTTGCTCCAGATCTCGCCGGCAAGCATATAACCGGGAAGGTCACCGAAGTGGTGGCGGGAGACAAGATCATAATCGGGGACCTTAACGAGCCTCCGGAAGTGGGACTTGAGTTCTCTGTTTTCCGGGGTTCCCAATTTGTAGCGAGAGCCAGGGTTTATCGGGTCTTTGAGAAATTCGCTGGAGCCAGTATCACATTCCTCCAAGAAGGTAAAGAAGTAAGGCCGGGCGATGTCGTGAAGACCGGATTTCGAGCAGGATCGGAAAGAACGCAGAAAGCCCGGTAAGAAACCGCCCGCGCCGAAGGGTTCAGCCGGCCCGCGAAGAGGGACTGCAGCGCATTTTCAGCCGCGCAGCGCGATTCGGGGATTGCGTTTGACGGGTTCGCCGGGGGCATTGTATACTTCTTCGCTTTCGAAGGGTTCCTACCTGCTGTATGGGAGAACGAACTCTTCCCGGGTATGGGACCGCATAGAGGCTGTGCCTGGGCCGGGGTCGGGGAGGCGGACGCAGCGAGGAAGGTCCCGTGACGACAACGGTAGAACCTACAAAGTCACCAATGCAAGAAGAAATCGACATCGGCCGCTTGATTTCCAACAGCACGGCGGACGTTTCGGTCGCGGACCTAACCCGGCGGGGGTTCAAGAAAGTCAAAGTCCTGAACCAGGAAGCGGTCAAGCGACTGATTCACGAGGCCGTTGAGCGGGTGCTCGAAGTCCGCCAAGAGGCCATAAGCCGTTCGGAACGCGAGCGGGTTGTGGAAGAGTCGCGGCGGGAATTCGAGCGCTTGCTCCAGGAGAAGGTTCAGGAGGAACGCGAGCGCGCGCGGCGCACTCAGGAGCAGCTTGAAGAGAAGGAGCGCGAGGTTGCGGCCCTCAGGACAGAGGTCGAGAGACTAAGGGACGAACTGACCAAGCGGGAAAGCTCGGTGAAGGAAACGACCGAGCAGATCTCCGCCCTCAGGGAGGAGGTGGCTGCAAAGAACGCCGCCTTGGAGCGTTCGGAAACTGAGCGGGGGGAACTGCGCTCCGATCTGGAGAAGCTTCGAAAAGAGCTCGAGGAAAAAACAGCCCTCTCTGCTGAGATCCGAGCGGAAGGAGAAGTCCTGAAGCAACGCCTTGCGGAGAGGGAACAGGAACTTGAGGACCTCCGGCGCAGGTTGGAGGAAACCGAGAAGGACCGCGACAACTGGCGCCGGACCTGTGAGGAAGCTCGGGAGCAGAAAAAGGAAGCTGCTCAGCCGGCCGGCATGGAGCAACTTGCAGGACTCTTTAAGGAGGTTCTGCAGGAGATGCGCGCAAGCGCCGCAGCGACCGGGCAACAAACAGCCCAAGAGCTGCGCCAGTCTTTCGAGGTGCTGGCCGACCGTATCGCCAAGATAGCCGCCGCGCGCGGCGGTGGGGGCGGTGCAGGACCGGCTGCGGGAGGAGATGCGACCGAAGATCTCATGGCCGCGTTCTTTCAGTTGAAAGATTCCCCCGGTGTCGAGACGAACATCGGGAAGGTGGGTACAAGAGAGGCCCAAGCCAAGAAGGGTGTGGCGGGTTCTCTTCAAAAGTTGCGATCCATGCAGAAGAGCGGAGGAACGCAGGGTGGAAGCTGAAGAAAAGGTCCAGGCAACGCAGACCCCTGACACGGGGGAGGGGGACGGCGGTATGACGAACAAAGTTGAAGTGGCGGATCAGGTGCAGCAGGGCGCCGGTACCCAGCCCGCCACAAAGTACGAGCTGGGGCGGGGCCTGGATATCGGCACGGCCAATTTAGCCAGTGCTATTCAGGACAAGGAAGGCAACGTCACCATCAAGATCCAGCGGAACGCCTTCATTGACATCGAATCCGATGACTACACGCGTAACATGCTTACGCGGCTGAATGTGCAGTATGTTGTCGTGGAGAACCGCATGATCGTGGTGGGCGACGCGGCCTTCGAGCTGGCGAACATTTTCAACCGGGAGACCCGGCGTCCGATGAAGGACGGTGTTCTGAGCCCGCGCGAACGGGACGCTTTGCCGATAGAGCAGATGCTCCTTGAGAACCTCCTGGGACCGCCTCAGCGGAAGGGAGAAATCTGCTACTTCTCCGTTCCTGCGGATCCCATTGACGCTGATTTCAACGTGATCTACCACAAGGGCGTATTCGAGGGGATCCTGCGCAAGCTCGGCTACACGCCCAAGACCATTGTTGAGGGACACGCGGTTGTATTCTCAGAGCTTGCAGAGGATGACTTCACCGGCATAGGGATCTCCTGCGGCGGTGGGATGTTCAATGTCTGCGTGGCTTACAAGTCGATCCCCGCCCTCACGTTCTCCACTTCACGAGGGGGCGATTGGATCGACAGGAATGTAGCGAAAGTTCTCGGCATAAAAACAAGCCGTGCCACCGCCTTGAAGGAGCGCGGTGTAAACCTCCTTTCGCCCCGCAACCGCGAGGAAGAGGCGATCGAGATCTACTACCGTAACTTGATCCAGTACACGCTGGAGAATATCAAGAGCAGATTCGAAAGCTCGGAGGGCATGCCGAGTTTTCCGGATCCGGTCGAGATAGTTTGCGCCGGCGGTACCTCGCTTATCGGCGGATTCATTGAGGTTTTCCAGGACGTTTTTGAGCAAGTGAACTTCCCGATCGAGGTGAAAAACATCCGCCGCGCCGAGGACGCGCTCTACTCGGTGGCGAAGGGGTGTCTGGTGGCCGCGCTGAGCGAGTCCTGCGAACAATAACGAGTTTGCGGCCGCGTGCTGCGGGGGGAATACCTCAAGAGAGGTCTTCCCCCCTTTGCTTTTTCTACGAAGTGCTTCCCCGCCGTTGTAGCCCGGCCTCTCGGCCTGCCCGATAATTGGCGTTATGTGGCTGAGCCCGGTTTTCGTGCTCCTGTTGGTCTGCGGGCGGGATCTGCGCCCGGTGCTCTCCAAGCACAACCTGCAGATCTTCACCTACCCCGAAGCCGCTGTTGCTGTGGGGTATGCTCCGGACAGGGCCCGAAGGGCTGCGAAAGTGTACGGCCTTTACCTTTCGGTGCGCAACAGCGTAAGCACGAAGCTCCGCTTGGATCTCAAGTTGCGCCCGACGATCGTTGACTGTGCTGCAAGGAACCAATTCCGGCGGGTCTTCCGTGCCTGTTTCGGGCGCGAGGTTCCCGCTTACGCGGCAGCGGTTGCCGTGCCCGCCGCCGGGGCGATTTTCCTGGATCGAAGCAGCTTGGCCCCGCTTCGCAGTACGGACCTCAGAGGATTGCTGGGGCATGAAACCGCGCATCTGCTGCTTCACCACGCGTACCGCTGGATTCCAAGGTGGCTTGATGAAGGTCTGGCGATGTGGGCTTCCGGGGAAAAGGTGAACGAAGCAATGCTCCTTTCGGTACGGGCATGGGCGGCGCGCGGTGGAACAATACCTTTCGGGGAGCTGCAGAACAACTTCCCGCGCCGCCACCGTCCGTCGGCCTTCGCCTACGTCCAGAGCTACTGCGTGACCTCGTACCTGATCATGCGTCGCGGGGGAATCACGGCGGTCAAGCGTCTCCTTGAGTTGTGCGGTACGGTACGCTTCCGGAGGGCCTGGCTGGACGTATACGGAGAACCCCCGGAGGCTACTTGGGAAGCCTGGCGGAGGTGGGAAGCACGGCACTTTGATCTTGTTACTTTCCTTGTTTACCAACTTCCGGCTTTTACGTTCCCCGCGCTGCTTTTTCTCGCCGCCGTCGTGCGTCTGCGGCTGCGAAGGCGGCGTTATTTCCGGCAGACCGAGGACGAGGGGGACCTCCCGGGAGGCCTTCCTTACGTGCCTTCTGTTTGATCGTCTAAAAGGGCTTGCTACAATGGACAGACAGTAAAAGCGGAAGGAGGGCCTGTCCAGGGATTCGGCCTCTTTGCAGAGCTCAACCTGCGGCAGCGGAAGTTCCCGGCACCAGTGCTCCGGGCAGCGGTGCGACGAATCGCTGTGCAGCCGTTTTACTGTACAGCGGCGCAAGTGTGTATCCTCTAAATTTGTACCGGCAAGAGGTATCATGCGACGAAATGCTCTAAGCTTAACAGCCGCCTTTTTGGGTCTCTTGTGCGTTGTTGGAGGCGGTTCGTGCAAACGCAGGCAGAGTACGGCGCAGAAGGCCGCCGCACCACAAACGGCTGCACCGGCTTCGCGAAAGGAGTTTTTTCTCCAGGAGCTTAAGAAGCAAAAGGCGCGTTATGAAAATTTGGTTAAACGTGCGCCCGGCGAACTTAACCTCCACCGGCGGAACGCCCAGGCGTTGCTCATGAATGCACGGCGCTTGGGGGATCAAGAGTTGGTGAAGTACTTTCAGAAAGAACTTGCCCGTTTGGATGCCGAGTTCCGAGCCAAGGCGCTTAAGGTTTTCCGGGAGGCTGAGAGGGAAGCTGAGACCAAGAACCCCGAAGTCATGGCGCCCGATGAGGCTTGGTACGAGCGCGAGGGGGTATGGAACGCGTGTGTTGAAGATCTTAAAGCGCTCAAGAGCACTTACAGCAATGCGGGCGTGATCGCGGATCTCATACGCGATGCGGAAGCACGCCGCGAGGAAGCTTACCTGCTCAGCAGGGCCTACAGGCGGGTGGCGGAGGCCGAGACACAGGCACGAGCCGATCTGGAAGAACGTGACTCGCCTGAGGATGCAGTGGCAAGGTTATCTGTGGTTCGAGCCTTTCTGCGGGCTGAGGGCCTGATCGATTCGAACGGAGAGGTTATCGAGACCGAGGATCGCACTGAAACGTTTCTCAAGAGCGCCCGGGCGCTGGTAAAGAAACTGAACGATTTGCTTGCCGAATACAGGAAAAAGCTGCCCGCTCCCGAGGTGGCTGCGGGCTCAGGCGAAGCTGAAAGCGCGCCGCTTGCCGACGTGCCGTGGGAGGAAGTGCCGCTGGAGGATTTCCTCGTTTACTTCCGGTGGGCTTCCGAGGGAGGCACCTGCGAGTCTTCCGGAGAGGCGGTTGAGGCTTCTTCAGGTCGAAGCGGAGGCATCATTGAGGCCGAATCCGAGCAGTGGAGTGAATTTTTGCTTGAATGCGAGGTTCAGCTCGCTGAAGGAAAGAGGTTCTGGATCGGCGTGCGGCCTGTCGTATCATCAGGCTCTGGTCGCCCGGAGTACCGCAGTAAGGTGGCCGTGCCGCTCAAAGGGAACTCATGGCACAAGATCCGCGTTCAGTTGATTCAGGATCGTCTTACGGTCTTCGAAATAAGCGGTAGCGGGCCCAAGGAGCTTGCAGATCCGCTTGATGTACCGCCGGTGGGCGGCACGGTGCGCGCGGGCTTCATGATAGGGCTTGAGCCTGGAACCAAACTCAAGTTACGGGCGATCAGGTTCAAGTTGAAGCCGGCTCGGCCCGGCGAAAAAGAAGGAGGCGAGCCTGACAATGGAGGCTAAAGAGCCTGAGAGGAAAGGGCGGGCGGAAACGGCCGCTGTGGTGCACAATCAGGAGGCCCCGGATCCGAGCGGTTGGCAGGTTGATATCGCCGCCATGGCGGGCAGTCTGGTCCATGAGATCAAGAACCCGCTGAGCACCCTGAAGCTCAACACGGAGTTGCTCATTGAGGACTGGCGCAATGCGACCGGGCCTCGGGAGGTAAGGACGGTCCGCAGACTGCATACCATGTTGGCCGAACTGAAGCGTCTTGAAGACGTGATCCATTCTTTCTTGAGTTTCACCCAGCGGCACGAGCTTCGCTTGGAGCCGACCTCGGTGAACGACCTTCTTGAGCACATAATCGACCTTGTGGGCGAAGCTTCCAAACGGCGGGGGATTCAGGTGAGAAAAAGCCTGGATCCGGGCGTTCCGGAAATTTTGCTTGATCCGAGCTTAATGCAACAGGCTTTTATGAACTTGGTCACGAACGCGCAGGAGGCGATGCCCGACGGGGGGGAACTGATCATAAAGAGCCGGGCCGACGGCGATTGGATAGTTGTGGATGTGATCGACACCGGCACCGGCATACCGACGCACCAGATTGAGCGCATCTTTGATCTTTACTTCTCAACAAAGGAAGGCGGAAACGGTCTGGGACTTGCACGCTGCAGGCGTATCGTGCAAGAACACGGGGGAACCATCGAAGTTAAGAGCGAAGTGGGTCGAGGAAGCCAGTTCACGGTAAAGCTTCCGGTCAGGCGGGAGCTTCCGGATTCACAGGAGGTGTAATGACGCCGGAGGAGGTGCGAGGGAAAGGGGAAGCGATCCTTGTAGTGGACGATGACGCGGCGCATGCCGAGTCCACAGCGGACTGCCTCCGTATGGCGGGCTATGATTGCGATGTGGCTACAAGCGGCCGCGAAGGGCTCAATAAGCTCAGGGAACGGCAGTACGATCTTGTGCTGACGGATCTCGTCATGCACGACTTGGACGGTATGGCCCTCTTGCGGGAAGCCCTTCGTGTGAATCCCTTCACAGCGGTTGTGGTTTTCACCGGCCACGGGACCGTTGAGAACGCTGTTGAAGCAATGAGGGAAGGGGCAGCGGATTATATTCTCAAGCCGCTGAGTGTGGAGGCGCTTCGAATAAAGGTCGCCAAGGCCCTTGAAACAAGGCAGCTGCGCTTGGACAACGTGGATTTGCGTCGGCGGTTGGATCAAAAGTTCGGCTTCAAGGGAATAGTGGCCAACAGCCCCGCCCTGCAGCGTGTGATCAAGAAGGTCGAGGTTATCGCAGATACCGATGTAGCGGTGCTCATTGTGGGTGAAAGCGGTACGGGAAAGGAACTCATCGCCCGCGCGCTGCACGAGAACAGCCGGCGCCGCAATCACAGATTCATCCCCGTTAATTGCGCCGCCATTTCACCGACTCTCGTTGAGAGCGAACTTTTCGGGCACGAAAAGGGAGCCTTCACCGGAGCCACCTACCAGCGCAAAGGCCGTTTCGAGTACGCCGACGGCGGTACGCTTTTCCTCGATGAGGTGGGGGACATGCCCCTTGAAACCCAGGTCAAGCTGCTGCGCGTTCTTGAGGACGGCGAGGTGTATCGGGTCGGCAGCAACCAGCCTAT
>CAZGYL010000083.1:0-12110 GCA_964529985.1 uncultured Planctomycetia bacterium
CTTTTCCACACCCCGGAAATCCTCGACCACTGCCCTCGCCTCCTGGAGCGTTTCCGCGGCGCGTGCAGCAAGTTTGTTGTAGTAATTCCCCAGGAAGAAAAGCACGAGCAACATGGCCGCGCCTGCAACGAAAACGAGCTTCTTTCTCCGGGCAAACGCGATCTGAACCTGTTGTTCGCGGGGCATGAGGTTCACGTTGGTTCTGCCCAATCCCACTCCCTGCAACCCCACACCCATCGCCGGCGCCAAAGCGGGAAGCTGAGGCCGCAGGGCGCCCACGTCGACTCCTTCCCCGGCACGGATCCTTGCCAGAGAAGTAGGCCTCAGAACCCTCATGCCCAAGCGTTCCTTCAGCACCTTGCCGAGCCCGAGGGTATAGCTTCCCTGACCCAAGAGGTAAATCTGCTTGAAACTGGCCTCGTTGACCTGGCTGCGGTAGAAACCGATCGAGGTCTGGATGTCGCTTACAAGATCGCCCAGTACACCTTGAAGCGCTTTGAAAATCTTAACAGCTTCAGGGCTTCGCGCCGCCTGCTTCTTGAGCCTTTCAGCTTCAGCAAAAGTAAGCTTGAACCGGCTTCGCAAAGCTCTGGTCACCGCGCTGCCGGAAAAAGGCAGGGGCCGGATCCAAAACCCTCCGTTCTCAATGAGTACGAGGCTTGTGCCTTCACCCCCGATGTCCAAAACAACGCTGGGCACCCGCGGGCGCAATTCATAAAGGACGTAGTTGAGAAGACCCAAGTAGCTGGGGGCGATCATTTCGGCCCGCAGGCCGTAGCTTTCAAGATCAATGAGCACATCGTCGACAGTCTCCCGCCGGGCTGCGAATATACCTACTTCTTTCTCCTGCCCCGGCATGTATTCCCTGGGTACCAAGGTCCAGTCCCAGACAACCTCCTCGATCGGGAAAGGGATCTGCTGGCGGGCTTCGTACTGGACGAGCTCCTGCAGCTTCTTGTCGCTGTCAGCAACGATCTTTATGAAACGCGAAAGGGCCTCGTATCCCGGAAGGCATACAATCACCGGATCGCGCACATGGTTGCGGGAGGTGAAGATCTGAAGTGCTTCTTTCGCTCCCCCGATATGGTCGATTCCTTCAGGCCCGACATCGTACTCAATGCGATCGGTACCCTGCAGTACGACCTGCGAACCGTACCGCTTCAAGTGCACCGCTTTCAGCGAGTACCTGCCGACGTCGATGCTCCAGACACCACTGAACGCCATAGCCACCTCGCGTTCTTACGCGGCACTCGGCGCTTGCCGCCGAGTGCCGCGGGCCCAGGTCCGGTTGACACTCCCCGGATCACCGCGTAACTCCGTACCCGTCGTTCACGCCGGAACGACGGCACCGAGCCCCCGAAACCCGACGCTACAGGACGTTCCACGGCAGGCAGGAAAGCAAAGGAGCCCTATGTAATGGGGGGAAACGACCGGAACGGTCCCAAGCGATGTACCATTGCGGCACACCGACCCTCCCCGGGATGGAGCACCACGGGGTTTCCTCCATTACTTGCTTCCTTGCTTCTGCCGAACGGCTTGCCGACTGAGACAATCCAGCCGCGATTATAAGACGTAACTCTTGCAGGGTCAAGCGCTCACGTGCTTCCAGAGGGGGGTGACTCCCGCTCAGGCACGAGGAAACGCACTCAAAACGATCACGCTGAGAGAAGAACCGCCGGCACCCGAGCCTCTGTACCGCGGGCCGTCTCTGAGCACAATCCCAAGCACCGCGCCACCTGCTCAAGAGCCTTCCTGCGCCCGATTCTCTCTACTTTGCGCTCTTCGCGGAGGCGGAAGCGGCAGCCCCAGAAGCTTCATCGCCACTTGCAGGTCCGCCCACGCTTTTCGCTTTTGATCCGGCCGGCGAAGCAGGTAACTCGGGTGAAAGGTGGGAACGATCTGGAAGTCTTCCACATCGACGGCTCTGCCGCGAACCTGACTGATCCTGGCCCCAGGGCCGAGAAACCACCGGGCGGCATGCGCCCCCAAAGTGATTATCACACGGGGTCTTATGATCTGAAGCTGTTCTTCTAAAAACGGCCTGCAAGCAGCGATTTCAGCGGGCTCCGGATCCCGGTTTCCAGGTGGGCGGCACTTAAGCACATTCGCTATAAACACCTCCTCGCGCCGCAGGCCCATCGCTTCGATCATTCGGGTGAGAAGCTGCCCCGCCGGCCCTACAAACGGCCTGCCTTGCTGGTCCTCCTCATATCCCGGGGCCTCTCCCACAAAAACCAAATCGGCGTTCGGGTTCCCTTCACCGGGGACAGGGTTTCTCCGCCGACCGCCCAGGGGGCAGCGCCTGCATGCAGCAATTCGACGCGCTAATTCCGCAAGCAACGCAGCGCGTTTCTCAGTAGCGCCCCGGAAACGGCGGACCCACAGTCCGCCCCGCCCGGCTGCAACTTCAGCCCACAGCCGCGCTTCCACGCGATCTTTCATTGCCGGCCTGCCCTCCAATGGGTTCGCCCCACAGAAACCTCCCCCTGTCTCCGTTTCTTTCGCTGAGCCCGGTGATCCGGACCCGCACCAGTGTGCCTTTACTGAGCGACTGCCCGCAGCAACGCACTCTCAGGTAATTCTCCGTCAATCCCTCAGCCTCCTCTCCCTCCTTCTCGACGACCAAATCCAGAGTCTCGCCCACCATTGCCAGAGCACAGGACCTCCAGGTTTCCTCCTCAAGCTCAAGCAGGCCACGGACGCGCTGTTGTACCACATGCTCGCTGACACAGGGCCTGAATGAAGCCGCAGGAGTACCCGGCCGGGGGCTGAACGGAAAAACATGGAGCTTCACAAAGCCGATCCGCCGACAGAGCTCGCGGGTACGCTCGAAATCCTCCTCACTCTCTCCGGGAAATCCGACCATCACGTCGGCTCCGAAAGTGAGACGAGGTACCGATTCCCTGAAAACCTGAACGCGCCGCAGGATTTCGGCGCAGTTTAACCTTCGACCCATTCGGGCACGAATCCTATCAGAGCCGCTTTGAAGTGAAAGGTGTAAGTAGGGGCAAAGCCACGGCAATTCAACGAGCGCATTGCAAAGCTCGGGCGAAAGCGCCTCAGCGCTTACCGTTCCGAGGCGAAGTCGGCCGCTTCGACCTCTGAAAACACGATCCAGCGCAAAAAGCAACTCGTGGAGTCTGCCCTCGCCCCATGAGGGCAGATTCGTTCCCACAAGCCAAAGCTCCGGTACTCCGCGTTCGAGCAAATGGGCCGCTTCCCGAGCAATCGCCTCTACCGGGCGCCAGCGCGAAGGTCCGCGTAGGGACGGCACAATACAGTACGTGCAACGCCTGTTGCAGCCGTCCTGGACTTTAAGAATGCCCCGGGTGCGCGAACCCGCGGAGCGGACCGAAGGGAGCGTCTCAGGGGTCTTCGCGCCGGTTATGATCTGAACGATTCTTTCCCTTTCGGTAGCCGGCACTAAAGCGGCCACCTGCGGTACGGCGAGCAGACTCGAGCGATCCTCGGGCGGCACGCAGCCCATAATGTAAATTTTTCCGCGGACCGTGCGCGCCAGGCTGTACACCCGCCGCCTGACCTTGCGGCTCCCTTTGGCGGTAACCCCGCAGGCGTTTATGACAATTGCTTCGGCCTGCGGGGGAGGCACTTCACGCCAGCCGAGGTCGAAGAGCGCTTCGGCAACCGCCCTGCTGTCGTACTGGTTAACCCGACAACCGAATGTAATAAGCGCAAAGGTGTGCATAGCTCAGTTCGACCGGAGCTGCCGCCGGCACATCACTGCGGCCCGGCCCAAACAACAGCCTCAATTTCAATGCGAGCTCCTGCAGGCAGCGCAGCCACTTGAACCGTACTGCGGGCAGGCTTTACTTCCCCGAAAAAGCGGGCATATTCCTCGTTCATTCCCTCAAAATCCGCCAGATCGATCAGATATACCGTTGTTTTTACGACCTTATCCAGGCTGAGTCCCTCGGACTGAAGCACAGCTTCAATATTCTGCAGAACCCGGCGCGTTTGCAACTTGATGTCTCCGCCCACAAGTCGGCCGGATTGCGGATCAATCGGGACCTGGCCCGAAAGAAAAACAAACCGCCCTGCACGAACGGCAACGCTGTAAGGACCTATCGCACGGGGCAAGACCGGCTCTTTCTTCTCGCTCACCTCTGTGCCTCCTTTCTTCAAAGGAGCCCCCGCTGCAGCAGTACCGCGCAGCCTGTGCAGTGTTTGGTGGCAGCAGGAAGGTATAAACGACAGGGCGGCCTCAAGCCCTGCGGATTCGATTATCTCCCGCACCAGCCTTCCGCTCACAGACCCATGGGACCCCTCCCCCAGAAAAAACACAGTGGGGAGCCCGCGCCCTAAGGCGGCGTTGCCCATAGCGAGCTCGCGCTCATAGGGCAAGTCTCCGGCGTCCCTCAGGCCGCGTACTATCACGGCTACACCGTTGCTTAAGGCGAAGGCGGCAGTGAGCCCCTCGTAGGCCACAAGACGCGCGTTGGGGAAACGCGCCACCAGGGCCTCAAGCAACTCCAAGCGTTCCTCCTTGGAAAACAGGCTCCTG
Source organism: uncultured Planctomycetia bacterium (assembly GCA_964529985.1). Classification (GTDB taxonomy): domain Bacteria; phylum Planctomycetota; class UBA8108; order UBA8890; family UBA8898; genus CAZGYL01. The sequence goes on from CAZGYL010000083.1 coordinate 4,523, forward strand.
CGGCCCGGCTTCACAGCCAGACCTACAAGTACTTCCGGGAAAACGCGGCAGGCTTGAGTAAGTACGGATTCGTGTCCTGTTGTAGGCGGATCAAAACTGCCCGGGAAAAGCGCCCTCAAGTTTGTTGAGCTTGTATCAGTCACAGCGCATCCTCCACACAGGCCCGGAAGAGAAGAGTCGCCGAAGCTCCGTCCCCTGTGGGGCCGAAAAACCTGAAAAAAGGCCTAGTCCGCCTGAAAAAGCTGTCGAAAAACTAGCTGGCCGCTGCCTAATGCGGCGAACCACGGTGAAGCTCGTTTTATGTCAAGCTGGAATTATGTCAAGCTGGAAACACGGATTCGATTATACTACACTGGTCCGCTTGGCAGTCAGCGGTTTTGACGGCTGCCGCAGGATCTCAAGCTCACTCGACAGGAGGCAAGCTGTGATCGAACAAATCCATTGGCGGAAGACAGCCGGTTTGGCTGGAAAATCTCGGGGTTGGTGCGTTCTTGTTTCTTTGAGCTTCGCGGTCCTTCTGCTCGGTGGTTGTGCAGCTTCACAAGCGGTACAGAAACCGCCCCAAGCCCCAGCTGCCGGAACGCAAAAGCCCGCACCCCCCAAAGTCGGGAAAGCGGTCACCAAGCCCGAGAAGGCAGCAACGCCTGTTGAAGCCGCTCCGCCCGAAGCGCAACCTGAAAAACCTCCCGCCAAGCAAACCGGAACTCAGGCCCGAGCGCAGGTAAAACAGAAAATACAAAGTGCGGCCGTACCCTCGAAGCCGAAGCAGCCCGCGCCTGCGGTAAGCGAATCGGCTCCAAAGCCGCCGGCACCTCAGAAGAAGCAGGCCGAGCCTAAGAAACCGAGGGCCACATTCAAACCGGTTCCCGACGAAAACCTGCCCCAGGCCCAAGGCCCTCCCACTCTTCAAAGCGCAAGGGATCTCCTCAGCTTGGTCGTGCCTGATTTTAAGTTGCCTGAAAAGGGCGATCCCTATGTGGCCGCTGAGATCCAAAGACGGCGCGCGCGTCTCGCAGCCTCGCAATTCCAGGTTCTTGAGAAATCAAATCTGGAGCCTGCAGATCGGGCTGAACTGCAGGAGATGAAAAGAGAACTCACCGCGAGATTGCAGCCCATTTTGATCGCTTACCTCAGGGCTCTGGATAAAAGCCTTCCGCAGGATTTCCGCGGCGTAAGCAAGGCCGAGATACAGGAATACAAGAAGAGGGTGGCAACCGGTATCAAGGAGGCCGAGTATTTCCTTGAGAATTACCCTCAGGCCCCGCAGAAGGCCGAAATTCAGGCTTATTTGGCGCGCCTTCTTCTCGTGAACTCAAGTGTTTACTTGTACGATTGGACCAAGACCTACGAAAAGGAGCAGGGCAGGCGTCCTTCCGCGGAAGAAGTCCGAGAAAAGCGGCGGGCATACTTCGGCCGCATTCTACAGTTGGTGGAAAGCTCCTTGAGCGATCCGAATCTACCGCCCGGGCTGAAGCCGAGGCTCGAAAAGCTTAAAGGTGACGCTCTTGTCAGCCTCGGCAGGCGGGTGGAGGCGGCCAAGCAGTACATCGCCTTTCTGAGAACTTACCCCAATGCGCCCGAAGTCCGCTCAGGGCTGATTTACATAAATGCGGGCCAGCAGTTTCTCTATGCCGAGCAGGGGGCTGAAGCTGAAAAGATCCTGCGTGAAGGAATGCAGCACGGGGATAAGCAGGAGTACTTCCCTCACCTTGTGGATTTCTTTTACAAATCGCTCACTGCGACAGGCAAGCTGGAAGAGGCAGTGGCTTTGTGGGAAAAATGGGGACCGGTTTTTGTCAAGCGCGGGGCTGATACCGGCATTCCCCAAGCGCAGAGGAACGCGTACCGCCTTTACGGTGAATGGTACCTCTTCCGCCTCGGATATCTGCATTTCGCCCTCGGTCATTATGACAAGGCCGAGTCCCTTTTCCAGGAGCACTTGGACCGCTACGTAAACAAGAAAGATCTGAGCCCGGCCACACGGGTTTATCTCCAAAGGAGCTCCAAGCTGCTTGAAGTGCTGCGGACATTGATCGGCAAGGAAGCTCCTCCTATCGATCTGGGCAGCCTCTGGGCCTTTAACAAGCCTTTCGATTTCAAGGAGAATCTCGGTAAGGTCATTGCAGTCTGCTTTCGGAGCTACAATTCAACGCGGGTTCATCCGGCCCTTAAGTACCTCCAGCGCCAGTACGAGAAGTACAGCGAAGAAGCCGGTCCCTTTGCACCGATTACGGTCGCTTACCTAAAAGGCAGCCAGGACCCGGCGGGCCAGCTTTTGACCGTGGAAAAAGAAATGAAGCAATTAGGCCTGACATACCCCGGAGGACTTGACCCCACGCCGCGCAAGGAAATATTCCGGGCGTATGATGCGAATGTCGGAAGCGCGACTTTGATCTTCATCGATCCCGCAGGCCGGATCGTTTACTACGAGCAGGATCCGCGGCCGAATGCTTTCGGGCTGTTCACCCGCGTCATCGAACGTCTTCTGGCCGGCGGGTAGAATCCTGTCGGTGCCGGCGTGCGGAAAGGCTTTGCAGTTTTATCGTAAGACTCCCGGTCCCGGGTGAGACATTCTTCAAGCGTGCTTTCCGCAAGCCCGGCACAAAGACTTCCAGGACGTAAGTGCACCCGGGAGCCAGGCCGCCGAGCTTGAAATATCCCTTCTGGTCGGTGTAACTCTGCCTGTAAACGCCCATGCCGCGGATCACAACCGAAGCGCCGACTACGGGACGGCCGTCAGGTCCTACAACTTCTCCCGCCACAAAGGCTTCCGGTTTAAGAACAAGCTCAAGGGGGCTTTTCTGCTCTCCGACCTTTACTTCACGCCTGAGAGGAGCATACGGCGCATGATCGATCCATATGAGGTACACTCCGGGAGCAAGAGGTTTGAGCTCCCAGGAGCCGTCTGGGCCGGAAACCGTGCTTGCAAGAAATGCTCCCAAAGGAACTTCTCTCCCATGGGCCCCGGAGGAAGATATACGGCTTCGCAGCCTTGCCTGGATCCTCACGCCTCCTATAGGAACTCCCTCCCGGTTCCGTATCGTACCGCGCAGGGTAAGGCCCTCCGAAAGGGTCAGAGAAAGCTCGGGGCCGCGCTCCCCGGCCTGAGGAACTTCAAAGGCCTCGCTTGCCGCCGGCAGGTACAACGGGTGTGAAGCCCGAACAGAGAAAACCCCCGCACGGGATAAAGGCAATTGGAACCGGCCACGCGGATCCGTGGCTCCACGTGCGATTATCCGCCGCGGCGGGAGCAGATCCTGCCAGCTCCTGCGTTTCTCGCCGAGGGCCTCCACATGGACCCTTGCACCACTAATGGGTTTTCCGGTTGAATCCCTCACCACCCCTCGAACCACGCCCGCTTTCCGGAGTTCCACTTTCACAGGCGCCGTTGACGGCTCTTGGATTCTTACCTCCCGGGCCGCCTCCACATATCCCGGCGCCTCAACGACAAGAATGCCTTTTCCCGGGGCCAACCCGCCCAGCTTGAAAAAGCCGCGGCGGTCGGTGAACGCTCGCCCCACCACCTGCAGAAACGAGCCGGTTTTCTGCCTCCCTCGGGATCGACGAGCAAAAAAGGTGACGCGCGCGTTTTTCACCGGCCTGGCTTTGTATGTGACGGTACCCTGAAGCGGCAATCCTGGACGCAATCGGATCCGAAGCTGCTTCCCGTCAGGGAAAACCGTGGAAGACCACGGTACATATCCCTCGCAGTGAACGGAAAGGCGGTAATTTACTTGATAAAGCGAAGTGAACGCAAAACCGCCCCGGGCGTCGGTGCGGCTTTCGAATCTGCGTACCGCCGGCTCGCGAGGTGAAACTTGCGCGACCGCTGTAACCTGGGCGCCGGCAAGAGGCTTGCCTTCCTCCGAAACCACCACCCCACGCAACAAGAAACCCCTTGACAGCGAAAAACTCACCCGGCCGTTCAGTCCCGGTCCGACATCGACCCCGAAGAACACAGCGGGCTGGAACTGCTCGCGCCGCACAAGCACCGCGTATCTGCCGGCCGGCAGATCGCGTATTATGAAAGCTCCGCTCTGATCCGATTCAGCGCCCCACCTCGTTTCGTACTCTCCGCTGCCAAGCAGGGTCTCCGGCGAAAGCCCTTGTGTCACGCTTTCAACCGGGCCGAAGGTTGTGATCTGAGCTCCTGCAAGCGGCGCGCCGTCTTCACTCCGCACGACTCCTCTCAGGTCCCAACCCTCTTGAAGCGCAATTACAACTTCCTGCGATCCTGCAAAAACGCGGCGCTTGACCGTTCTGGCATAACCGCGTCGTACGGCTATAAGGTCATACCAGCCACCGGTCAAAGCGGGAAAAAGGAAGGTTCCGTCTTTTCCGGTCACGCGGTCCGCCGGCATGGCACCCAGTGCAGCCTCAAGCAAGCGCCTGCCTCGGCCGTATCCACTCTCCGGGGGGACCAGATCAGCGCCCTCCACCCAGCGCGCCCGGATTGCAACTCCCCCGACCGGTTTTCCTTCGGCGTTTACAACCTTCCCAGCTATGCTCTCGCCTTCATGAAGGACGAGAATCTGCTCCACCGTCTCACCTGGGCCCGGCTCTACGACAGGGCTTACGGCAGGCAGAAAATTTTTCTTTACCGCGCAGATACGCCATCTGCCCGGGGTCAAATCCCTGAAAGCGAAATGCCCGTCACGGCCGGTGCGCGCTACCAGAGAGCTCCTGAAGAAAGAGGAGCACTCCCGGGCGGCCTCTCTGAAAGCCCTCCGCACGTATCTGTCCCAAGGAGCACCTACCGCCTCCCACTTCGGAGGAAAGCCCGGACGCGCGGGAACCACGCGGACCAACGCGCTTCCCACCGGAATTCCCTCGCTTGTAACAACGATCCCCGCAACCACTGCGTGCTTAGTCGCTTCCCCCTTTCCCAAATGGGATCCACCTGAAGCCGTACGCCGGCCGGCTGCGGCCTTCGGTCCGCGGAGCTTCGGCTCTGGAGGCTGAAGCAGCAGCAAAACGGTCAAGAGACCTGCAGCTCCCACAATCACACCGGCTACGAATCCTCGTATTCCCATGCGGCACCACCTGACCGGTCACTCGGGGGGAAACAAAAAAGCGTTGCGCATTCTACAGTCCGCCGTTCGTTTTACCGCCTTGCACCATCGCTACGCCATCAATTGTAACCGCTCCCGGCCCTTGTGAATTTCGGCGAGCACCCCCTGCTGAATGTGCCGCCCGCTACCCGCATGTCCGCAACCGGGCCACGCGGGAGACGGCACCGGGAAGTTCAGACGTCTGAACTTATCTGAGCCGCCCCGTTCTCCCCCATAGCTCAAGAAACCGGTCTCTTGAACCGCCACCAACTTCCTTCTCGGGAAAAGGCCCTGCCGGTCCGCCTGAAAACGCCGAAACTCGAGCTTACTCCACGCCTTCCTGACGCGGAGGAGACGTGCTTTCGACCTCCACTTGGAGCGTTCCCAGGAGCTCGAGAATGCTGCGTTCGGCCGAATTTACGAACGGGACGTTCTCCAAAACAATGGCTTCGCGCTCAGTGGCCGGGAAAAGAATAAGCCTGCCCGAGCGGAGAAGCAGGTACTCAAAAACGTCGTTTATCTCTTTGGTGAGCTTCAGGTTGGGCGAAGGGAATCGCCGTACTTGGCCCAGAAAACCCGTGTGGTGGAGAATCTCATTATGCCGGATCTCGTAGTAATTGAAGCGCGTGTTTATGAAAACGCCGATGAATATCACCATAAAATAGATTACAAGCGCCCAGTACATTTCCGTGCTCATGTAAAGCACGCGGTTCTTAACGAAGTTGCGCAGCGTGTCAATTATCGGCCACTTTTGAGCAAGCCAAAGACACAAGAACACCGCAGCCAGCAGTGCAAAAAGCAATGTCAGCGTTTGTATCCGGCTGAACTCGAACGAAAAAACAAGAAGGTTCAGGGCGAAAACAGTAAAAAAGATAAGGCCGAGGGTTGTACTGCCTGTGTTCTGCGCGCCGGCGCCTTCAGAGGACAGCGCCTGTACGACCGCACACACAAGGGCGCAAAGCGCTGTGGGATAAAGCAAGACGACCTTCGGATAAGGCCGCACGACAACCTGGTCGATATCGGTCCGTTGAGATTCGTTGTTACTCACCGCCTGCCTCCTTTTTCAAAGTCCCGTGTTTCCAAGCCCTCTTCGGATCAAGCGGCCGTTCCTATAAAGTGATGTCGCGACGTCACGAGGAGATTTCCCAGTCGCCCGTGTGCGAAACGGCAGCCGTAGAAAATCGGCCGGCGCGTCCCCCGACCGATCGGGCGCTTATTAGGATAGGCGTCTGCCGGGTCCGGGGCAACAAGGAAGGGTTTTGAGACCGCCGCAGTTCGGCTTCGCGCCCGACCTCTTCCGGCCGGTTTTTTGCTGGACCGCGGGGCATGGCCCTTCGAAAAGTCGTCCTCAGGCCGCCGGTGCGCAGCGGAACCCTTCTGTTCGGATCCCTCGCCGCCGGAATAGCGCTGGGAGAAGGCATCGAATGGCGGGCGGCGGGCTTTCTCCTTTTTCTGGTATACACGGCCGGAGCACTGAAACTGCCGCGACCTCTTACAGCGCTGTGCGGCTTGTGGTTCTGCCTGGGGTTGTGGCGGGGCTCCTCGCTCCAGACTCCGCCGGAAAAACCACCACCGGGACCCTATCCGACTGTATTTTTCGCAAGGGTCGCGCTTCCTCCGGCAAGACGGCCGGGACTTCCTGTTTATCGCACCACCCTGCGGAGGGGAAGTTGGCACCTGGAGCTGACAAGTCCGTTTCGTCCTTCTTGCAAAACCGGTGACGTGGTCCAAGTTACAGGCACGTTTCGGCCGGAGCCTGCGACCCGCAATCCCGGCGACGCCTGGCTTTACAGGGGCCGGAGGGCTCAGCGATTCCTCGGCTTTGTCCACGTGTACGTGCGGGACCAAGTCGTCGTTGTTGAAAGCCGGCCGACGGTTACTGAAAAAGCGGCCGAGATCCTCAGGAGAAGAATCAAAGATACCTATCGCGAAACCACCCGAGGTCTCGCCTTCAGTTTGTTTGCAGGGGACCGGCGACTACTTGACGCCGCCGTGCGCGAGAATTTCCGGCGGGCCGGTATGGCCCACCTCCTTGCTATAAGCGGGCTGCATGTCGGATTGGTCGCTTGGTTCGTCATAGCGGCGCTACGGCGTGCCGCTCCCGGATCCTCCCGCATTGTTGAAGCCGCATTGCCGGCCGGTTGCTTTGCGGCATGGTGTTACGCGGGTCTTGCCGGTTTCCCTCCCTCAGCTATGCGTGCTTCTCTGGCAGCCACAACAGTAACGGTGCTTCTTCTCTTCCGCGTGCGCCCCGACCTCTTCTCAATCCTTCTTGCCGTCTCAGGCGCCGTGCTCGTGGTTGAACCTTCCTATCTTTGGTCGTTATCGTTTGAGCTTTCCCTTACTGCCGTTTTGGGAATCCTAAGGTTTGCACTTCCCGGTCCCGTCCCTCCCCTGGTCAAACGCCTCAGGGGGACGACCTCCACTCAAGCCGCCCTGCGCAAGTGGGTTTTCCTTCCGCTTAGAATCGCTGTGGGTGCGTTCATAGGCACGGTTCCCGTCATGGCCTACCACTTCGGCGCACTTCACCCCTGGGC
>CAZGYL010000084.1:0-12104 GCA_964529985.1 uncultured Planctomycetia bacterium
CCAGACGCTTACCCCCTCCCGGCGGCCTGTGAAAAGGCGCCGGCGAAAGCCGCTGCTATGCGCTTGCAAGCACGCCGTGGGGGCGCTCCGGTCTTTCTATCACCACGAAGATCTTCCCCTTCCGGAAGACCGTCACAGTGCCGGCCGTTTGCGATACCACAACGGCATACGCATTGGTCACCGCCGTAAGAGCGCACGCGGAGGTGTGCCGGGCTCCCAGACCCGGAGGCACATCAACCTCAACTGCCGGAGGAGCCAGGTAGGTTCCGGCGCTTAAAAGCACTCCGTCTCCCCTGATCAGAAAGGCACCATCAAGAGCCGCAAACTCGCGAATCGTCTCTTCCATGCTGGGATCAAGTATGTTGAGGTGCTCCTCCGCATAGCCTCTGAAGGGGTTTATCACAAGCTGCTTTACGTGTGCTGCGACATTCTTTGAGTCGCCCACAATGAACGTGGTCCCCAGGGGTTTGCCTTCGCGGCCTTCAATTGCAAGAGTGCATGCCACCGCCACAACACGCTCGAGCACCTCCGGCTCTACATCACCTTTCCGCTCGCGTTTCCCGGTGGGCAGGAAGCGGCCGAAACGGTCGCTTACGTCTACGGTAACGATCGTGTCGAGTACGTCTGATCCTGTCGGGCCCGCCACGCAAACAACGACGTCGTTTTCCTTAAGTAAGCCGCGGGACAGGGAAAAAAGCAGTCCCATTCGGATTTGACCCATTCGGGTCAAGCTTACAGGCGGAATCTGCACGAACGTGAACCTGGGTTTTGCCTGCACGGCTTCCTGCGCGCTTTGCCAAGTGGTGTGCGAGGCGAAAATGATGCGCTTGCGCCAATTGATTCCATACAGAACCGATGGCCTGCGCAAAGCGCTCGCATAGATGAGCAGGGTTTCTGCCTCCACCTCATGAGCTATCGAGATGGCGTGTGTAAGAGTCGCCTGAGTGACAGGGGTCATCGGCTGCGCCAGGCCCCGCTCCTCACAAACACTGCGCAGAACCCGCACAACCGCTTCGGCGCTGCGCGCCCGGCGGATTTTATTGCGTACAGATTCGTCCTTGAGGATCGTGGCAAGTGCTGAAAGGACCCTTAAGTGGGTCCGTTCATCAGTGGGATCACTGATTACAAGAACGATCAGGTATGTTAGAACCGGCTCGCCCGTGCCGGTGAAGTAGGCTATACCCTTGGTGCTCCTGCCCAATACGACCAGGTAATTTTGGGCGCCCAGCTCGGCATGGACATGCGGCATCGCCACGCCGCCGCCTATGGCTGTTGAGAGAAGTTCCTCCCGCTCGCGTACCGCCTGAAGGAGATCACGGCGGTTCAGGCCGCTATGCAGTTTGACCGCCCGGCTTACAAGCTCTCTCAGAGCCCCATCCTTGTCCTTGCTGCGCAGAGTTACCACCGAGCGGGGCGTAAGCCGTTCGAGCAGGTCCTGAAGGAGTTCTCTTTTTCCCGTATCCTCTGTCATGAACGCAATTTTAAGGAGCAGAATGAAACGGTCAACCTCAAAGGCCTCGGGAAACAACGACCGTGTAGATTCCGGTGCTTGAAATACGTTACATCAACTAAGCGGCGAAGTGAGTTGAGGTTGCGTTTTTCGTTCCGAACCCGGCGTCTTCGGAAGAGGTGGCGCAGTATGACGGATACCCAGGGGGGCACAGCGGAAGATCTTTCCGTCACCATCATCATTCCCGCTTTCAATGAAAGCGCCGCCATAGAAGGGGTGATCAACCGGCTTAAGGAGCTTTATCCCGCGTACGAGATCATTGTGGTCGATGACGGCTCAACAGACCGAACCGGTGAATCTGCAGAACAAGCCGGAGCCACCGTGATCCGCCACAGCTGGAATCGAGGCTATGGAGCGGCTCTTCGCACCGGACTCCAAAAGGCCTCCGGCCGGATCGTTTGCACCTTTGACGGAGACGGGCAGCATGTGCCGGAAGACCTCGCCAAGCTGCTTGAGAGAATCCACGAAGCGGATATGGTCGTGGGGGTCCGGTCAAAAGACTCTCACCGGCCTTTGTGCCGCCGTCCCGGTAAGCTTATTCTGTCGTTCTTTGCTGATTTTCTCACCGGCACCAGGATCCCGGATGTGAACTCCGGGCTTCGCGTTTTCAGGCGCGACGTTCTCCTTAAGTATCTTCATTTAATGCCCGAGGGCTTCTCCTTCTCGACCACGGCGACTTTCGCGTTCCTGAAAGGCGGACACCGTATCGCGTGGGTGCCGGTAACCACCCGAAGGCGTTTGGGCAAAAGCTCGGTTTCCCAGCTGCGGCATGGATTTGAAACCCTGCTTCTCATGCTGAGATTAACAGCGCTTTTTGATCCGCTTAAGGTCTTCCTGCCGGTAAGCGTGGCCTTCATGCTGGTCGCCGTGGGTTTCTTTATCGCAAACCTCCTTGCAGGAAGGACCGTGCCGCGCACCTCGATTATCATGTCCGTCTCAAGCGTTACGATCTTTATGATGGGCTTGATAATGGATCAGGTCGCGGCCATTCGCAGGGAGCTTCATAAGTGAAGGTGACACCGCCCGGATACAAGGCCAACACTTTTACCTCACAAGAGGTGAAAGAATTCTGGGATTCCGTCGCACATATCTATACGCACGAGAAGGGGGCCCTCAAAGAAGCTCACTTCCAGCGTTTTGAGCGGGCTTTCAGCTATCTTTCGCTTCGGGACGGCGCTGCGGCCTTGAACATTTGGAGCAGGAACGGCGAGGCGATACCTTACTTCCGCACACATGCACGGTCAGTACGTCTTGTTAACGCTGAGATCTCCACCGCGCTTATCAGGGAGGCCAAAAAGCGCTATCCGGAAGAGATTTTTGTGCAGGTCGACCTGAAACACCTGCCCTTCAGGGACGAAGAGTTCGACTTTGTACTTTGCCTTGAGACTCTCGAGCACACGCCCGATCCTTTGGAGTTTCTCAGGGAGCTGGTGCGCGTGCTCAAGCCGGGAGGCGAAGCGGTTATAAGTTGCCCCCCTGCTACAGCTGAAATCCCGCTTCGCCTTTACCAGCTTTTCTCTCGCGACCATGGAGAGGGCCCGCACCGTTTCCTCTCTTCGCGTCGGGTAAAAGCCCTGCTGCATGCAGCGGGATTTGATCTCGAGCTTCACCGGGGAACGCTTTTCCTGCCGCTCGCTCCGGCGTTTCTGCGGCGCCTTGAAGGAGTTGTGGAGCGCCTTGCAGCGCACACGCCCCTGCGCGAGCTTGGAATCCGTCAGTTTTACGTTTGCAGGAAGCGAAGCGATTTCGGGCCTTGGCTCCTTCTTTTGCGTGCTGTCATTGAAACGGATCTTTGCACTCGTTGCGGCACCTGCGCGGGAGTATGCCCTGAAGGGGTGTTTGAGTTCAAAGACACAGAAGGACGCTGCCTTCCGGAACCTGTGAGGTCCGAACGCTGCATACGCTGCGGCGCATGCACGGAGGTTTGCCCCGGGACGGGGATTTCTTTTTCCTTCCTCCATGGATTCGCTGGGCCGGGGGCGGCTGAGCATGGGCTTCTCGGACCTTTCAGGCGTATTCGGGCGGCTGTAGCGACCGACAAGCGTATTGCAAGTGCGGGCTCAAGCGGGGGAGTCGTAACGGCTCTTCTTGTTTCACTCCTCAAAAGCGAGCGGGTGACCGGGGCTGTGGTTCTTGCGCCGGACCCTGAAAAGCCCTACCGCCCTCGTGCTTTTGTTGCGAGAACCGCTGAAGAGGTGATCGCAGGTGCGCAGAGCAAGTACTGCGTTACGCCGAGCGGATTGTGGCTTTCGCGCATTGATCCCAAGGCGGAGCGTCTCGTTGTTGTCGCCTTACCCTGCCAAGTGCATGCTCTTCGAAAGCTTCAACGCTCAGGCCACCCTAAGGCAAGAGCGATATCGTTGATAATAGGTCTGTACTGCGGAAACCAGCTGTATTTCAGTGCCACTCGGAGTTTTCTTTCTCGATGCGGGATCAAGGATCTGAGCCGGGTGGCGGAAGTGCGATACCGCGACGGGCCGTGGCCTGGATCAGTAAGGTGCGTGCTTAAGGACGGCTCTTCGTTTGCCGTTCCAAAGTTTTACTTCAACCACCTGATCTCGTTTTATACCGTGGAGAGGTGTCTTCTCTGCACTGATCTTGCAGCTGAAGGAGCCGACCTTTCTGTAGGCGACGCGTGGGATGCACCCATTGGCGGGGATCTTGGAGCGGCCCTTGTGGTGACAAGGAGCGTTCCGGGAGAAGAGGTCGTCGCTGAAGCCGTTGCGCGCGGTGAGCTCGAAGTCCGCGATATAGATCCGGCTGAGGCTGCAGGCATGCACGCCCACGGCTTTGATTTGAAGAAAACCGGAGCGCCGCTCAGAATCGCCTGGAGAAAACGACGGGGTAAGCCCGCCCCTGAATACGATACACCGCCTCCCCGGGTTTCACTTCGCAGGAAGATCTCCGAGAGCGCACTCCTTGCGCACTTTGCGATTTGCAGAACGTCTGCAGCCCGCTTCGTTGTGGACCGAATTCCTTTCGGTCTGATAGGAAGGCTCTACAAGTTTGCCAGAGTCGTATGGAGGGCGGCGGCCCGGAGGTCCTTGGGAAAAAGCGGGAAGGAGGCCGAAAGGTGACTCGGGGCCTTCTGAAGTGGTGGCGCTTCCTGGGCCCGATCCTTTTGATCATTGTATTGGTCCGTGTCGGCCCTGCTGCCTGGTGGCGTTTTTTCAGGCGGGCGGATCCTTTTTGGTTTCTTCTTGCATGCTCCTTTGCGGTTCCCACTCTCCTTGTCAAAGGTCTCAGGTGGCGGATCTTGGTTCGGTGCGGGGGCCTTCAGCTTTCTTTGCGCGAAAGTATCGGCGCATACGCAGCCGGTATGCTTGCAGGTGCGGCGACACCGGGCAGGGTGGGGGAGCTTGTCAAAGTACCGCACCTGATGCTGCGGGGGAGTGCATTTGAGACGGGTGTGGGTCTTTCGCTTTTCGACCGTTTTGTTGATGCGTTGACGTTGAGCGCCGCAGCTTCGTTCGCCTCGCTTGCCGCTTCAGGCGTCCAAAAGGAGATTACTCTTGCGTTTTGGGGGCTCTTGGGCGGGCTTTCGGGCGGGCTCCTTGTATTCTTACTTTTCTTCCCGGTTTTTGAAGCTTGGGCTGTGCGGGCGCCGCTTAAGAAAGCCATAGGCGCTTTGGCTTTGATACGTGAAGGGTTGGTCGGCGCTCCAGCGCTTTGGTGGGCCGGAATCGCACTTCTTACCTTTGTTTCGCTCATTCCCTATTTCGGCGCCGTTGCTCTATGCGCCCATGCTTTGTGTGTCCGGATACCGCCCGGTGAGCTTGTCATCGGGGTCTCTGCAGGCAGCCTCTTAAGCCTTCTTCCTGTTACGGTCGGCGGGATCGGTACGCGCGACCTTGCATACGTTGTAGTTCTTGGAGGCTGTGGAATCGAGAAAGCACAAGCGCTTGCCCTTTCAAACCTTGTTTTAGGGACATGGTTTTTTAATTGTGCGTTTTTTTACGTTGCTTCGCAGTTTCTGCTTACACCCCGAGAGGGCATGAGAAAAGACGCCGGGGAGGTGAAGCCGAATGGACCGAGTTGAAGCGGTTTCAGGAGCGGAACTCGATCAGAAGTTTTACACGTATTGCGGGGCTGCGCTTATAGCCTTCGCGGCACTGGTGAGTTTCTTACCGCGGTGGATCTATCCTGTTTTTGTTGATACCTACTACCACATGGCGGTCATCCAAGGGTTCTGGCAGGCAGGGGGCGTCGTGACGCATGCTTTTTGGGAATTCGCCCCCGGCGGCCGCGTGCATATCTATCCACCTGCAGTGCACGCCGTGGGATACCTTTTTACGTTTTTGGGTGTGAGCCCCGAGAGCTTTGTAACTTTCATAAGCTGGGCTTTTTATCCCGCTTGTCTCCTTACAACGTGGCTTTGGCTGCGGCACATACTGAATCCGCTTGCTGCACTTTTTACAACCGCGCTTCTCTGCGGCCCTGCGACTTTCTTCTGGAACCAATCGGCTCACACGGCCAATGCCGCTGTGCTTGTGCTTGCCCCGCTTGCTCTGCTTGCGCTTCAGAAGGGACGTTTTCTTGCATGCGGTGCCTTGACTTTCGCTGTAATATGCTCGCACCCGATAGGACTCTTCCTGCCTCCTGCGCTCGTGTTGACGGCGTTGCTCGGCAGAAAGCGGGTACTGGCCGGACTTGTTTGTGCTTCAGTGCCTGTTCTGCTTTACTCTCCTTGGCTCGCGCACGTCTGGGCCAACCGCGTTTTCATTTCGAAAGACCGTCTTGGAGGTCAAATATCCCTTCTTTCCAATCACGGCATGAACTTAGGCGTTTTTGAAGCTCTTGCCGCACTCTTGGGCTTATTTTGGGTGATAAAGAGACGGGGAAACGCATGGGCCCTTTTGGCGGTGTGTCTGGGCTTTGCTGCGCTGATCCCGCTTGGTTTCGGAGGAAGGTTTTTCACTTTCAACGTTCACTGGCCTTTAGCTTGTTTGGGGGGTTTTGGGCTGAGCGGAGTTTTCCAGGCGCTTGCAGTACGCAGAGGCCTCAGCAACCCGCTTAAAATCGGCCTGCTTGCCTCCGGGGTCATACCGCTTATCGTATTCCCTTCGCTTGACTGCAGGCCGCCGCCCCCGCGCCCGCCTTTCGGGGTTCCGGGTCCGGGTGTACACAAACCGCCTTCACCTTGGCGGTTGGGTGTTCAACCTGCTATGTTGGCGAAGTTCTTTGACACCAGAGGTGGCATCTCTCCGGGCCCGGGTCCTGCAGGCCCCGGCGGCATGGACCTTATCCACCGACCCGGCGCAAGAGGATTTTTCAGGGCTGTTGAGAAGAACGTTGAACCGGGCGACGTAATTTTCGTTCCGGACCCACCGGCGGCTTCTCTTATAACCGGCGTTACCGGCAGGTGGTCCTCGGGCGGCATTCTAAGAGACGTACGCGCGCAACGCGGGCCGATCGGGCCTGAGGAATGCGACTTCATGGTGAGGCTTGCGCCTCCCGGTCGGTTCCCACCGCGCGGTGGGCCGGCTGGGCGTATGCCGCCCGGGCCTCCGGGGCTTCGCAGAGGCCGGCGACCCGCAGGCTTTGCGCGCCGGAGCCCTCCGAACTTCGAGCTTGTCTTTGAAAACTCTTTTGGATCGCTTATGCGAAACAAGGAAAAACCTAAGCATGTGCGGAAGCCTGATAAAGCCGCCGTACCTGCTTTGCTTCTTTTGCTCATCGTCGTTGCTGCAATCGGCGCCATCGGGCTTGATCTTTTCGCCGGCCCCTCGGGACGCGCACTTTTTCTTGCAGCTGCAGGAGCGGCGCTTATCGTCGCCTTATCTCTGGCACCTCTCGGGGTAAAGGCGGCGGGAGAGCTTCTGAATCCACCCGAAGCCCCGCCTCAAGCACCGATGTTCGGGCCCAGGCCCCCGGTTCCGGGTTCACTCATTCGGCTTCGTCAAAGGGTCATGCAGGCTGTTGAACAAACACTTGAGTGGGGAGGTGATCCGAGGGAATTCTGGCCGCCTGAAAACGAAGACCTCTTCCGCAGGCTTGTTGAAAGCGGCAGAGTGGACGAAGCCGGTGCCTTGCTCAAGGAGGCTTTGCAGAAGGCCGGTCTGGGGGACGAAGGCGGGGCCGAGAAACCCTGAACATTCCTGCTTTCATAGTTCCAGCCTTTATTTGTTTGCCTTTGGACGGTCCCAATGGTTAAACTGTCTTTTGTTTGGGTAAGCCGGGGGGCCGAGGAGGCCTGTGGTGTTCTTGAACGCGGTGGGTTCGGTAAAAAGAGGTAGGAAAGATGTGGAACTCAAATGTTTTTCGCCTGCAAGGGTTCTGTGCTCTGTTTGCACTTTGCGGGCTCCTCTCGGGAGCTGTTTTCTTTTACGACGATTTCAATGACTACACAGACGATGCCGAGCTTCAAGGAGAAGGGTGGGAGATCGTTGATGTAAACAACCCGGTTGAGAACGCCGCCTGGACGGTCACCAATCCGGTCGGGCGCGCCAATCCGCCTACGCGGGACGGCACTCCTTCAGAGGGCAATTTCATGATTTCCGATTCTGATTGGGCGACCGGAGAAAACCCTACCGGAACAGGCATCTCGCACGACCTGTGGAGCCCTTCTTTCAGCTGTGAAGGCGCAGAGTCGGTGTGGCTCCACTTCGATTGCTCGGCGCAGCTTAACAACAACGGGAAATGCGTATTCGATGTGGATGTTTCAACCGACGGCGGATCGACTTGGGTGAACGTTTTCAGGCGTGTGGCTCCGAGCCGCGTTGAGGCTCCTCCTTATCCGGATTCAGATACCGTGGACGGTGTTTTCGGCCCTGTGGACGTTGATATTACCGCTCAGGCTGCGGGGAAGCCTGAGGTGAGAATCCGCTGGCGGCACTTTGAGCCCAACGATGACTGGTGGATAGCGATTGATAACATGGTGGTGGACGATATTCCGCCGGTTGGAGGAGGAAGATATACGCTTACGGCTCTTGAGAGTTTTGACGCAGGCATCCCCCCCGAGTGGACGATCCGTTCGCTTATGGATCCCCCCAACGAAGGCGCTAAGACTTGGACCGCCTCTGATCCTTGCTCGCGGGATGTGGCCCAAGCAGGCGGAGATTTTACGATCTACGACGGTCGCGGCGTTGGGCGCTTGGAGGCTCCGTTCGCGATTATGGATTCAGACTGCGATCCGGATCCTGCAGAGGACGAGTACCTCGTAACGCCGGTTATCGATTGCAGCAAGGCCGAGCGGGTTTTCCTGCACTGGAAATCGGAAACCGTTGTGGGCAGCGGTATTCAGGAGGTTCTGGTCAGTTTGGACGGAGGGGAAACCTTCGATCCCGACCCTGTTTTTTCATACAGCTTGGGAGCGCTTTTTGATCCGGGCGAAGATCCGTTTTACGCAGAGCGGATTATTGAAGTGCCGCAGGCTGCAGGTGAGCCGCAGGTGGCCTTTGCTTTCCATTTCCAAAGCGGAGGCAACCAGGGTTGGTGGGCTGTCGACGATGTGAAGGTGACCGCTGAGGGAGATATCGAGATTGTTAACTGTGCGAATCAAAACTTCCGCGTCAGATTCGATCCTGAAAGCGGCACGGTGGTAGGCACTTGGCAGGCGCTTCCCGGGATTGAAGGCTACCGCGTGTTTCAAGAAGATCGGCAGGTGGGCGAGGATTTGGGGCCCGACGCCCGTAGCTTCACGGATCCCAATCCGCCGCCGGGTGCCACGGACGTTGTTTACCGGCTTCAGTCCCTTGCGGGAGGCTCGGTGGTTCTTGAGTGCACAAGTACGGTGGCGCGCACGTTTAAATGCCCCGAAGGGCTCACCTGCGCAAGAAGCGGGCAGGCTGGATCGGTTGTCCTCACCTGGACCAAGGGAGTGAACCTGAACGCCGACGGCTACAGGATCGAGCGGGGAGGCCAAGTGGTGGGAACCGTGCCTGTGGACTCAGAGAGTTTTATGGATAATGCGCCTCCCGGAGTTCATGACTACACACTGAGCGTGGTTTCCGCCGCCGGAGCGGATCCGCAGCAGTGCACTTCCACTTTGACCTGCCGTGTGTGGGTCTTAGGCTCTTACTTGTTTTTCGATGACTTCGAAGCTTACGCCGACGA
This sequence comes from uncultured Planctomycetia bacterium, assembly GCA_964529985.1. Lineage (GTDB taxonomy): Bacteria > Planctomycetota > UBA8108 > UBA8890 > UBA8898 > CAZGYL01. Next base: position 9,566 of record CAZGYL010000084.1, read on the forward strand.
CGCCGAACTTCAAGCGGCGGGGTGGGTCATGCGCGATGAAAACAATCCTGTGGAAGCTTCCACATGGACGATCACCAATCCCGGACGCCGGGCCAACCCGCCTACTTTCGACGGCTTTCCTTCCGGGGGAAAGTTCTTGATCTCGGATTCCGACGCTCAGGGCCCGGGGCGAGAGAATCCCACCGGCAGCGGAATGTCCCATGACCTGTGGAGTCCGATCATAGATTGTTCCCAAGCAAAACAGGTTTGGCTGCATTTTGATTGCTCGGCGCAGCTTAACAACAACGGGAAAGCGGTTTTCGATGTCGATGTCTCCAAAGACGGAGGCGGAAGCTGGGAGAATGTATTCCGCAGAGTCGCTCCTCAGCGCACCGAAGCTCCTCCCTTTGTTGATACGGACAATGCCGATGGTTTCTTCGGCCGGTTGCATATCGATATCACGCCTTGGGCCGCAGGCGAAAACAACGTGCGGATACGCTGGCGGCATTTTGAACCGAACTGGGATTGGTGGATCGCGATCGACAATGTCCTGGTCGATGAGAATCCGGTAGAGGGAGGCGACACGGTGTTGCTTCCTCTTGAAAGCTTTGACACAGGGATCCCGGACGATTGGATTGTGGATTCATGGGAAGGCGGCGGGCTCATAACCTGGAGCACGGAGGACACATGCCAGCGTTCGATTTGGCTTACGGGCGGCGTTTTCCCCGATCCTTTCGACGGAAGGGGACTTCACCGGTTGGATGAGCATTTTGCGATTATCGATGGTTCCTGCGCTCAGGTCGATCAAAACGAGATCCTTGCAACCCCGGTCATAGATTGCTCCAGGGCGAGGCGGGTGTTTCTGCATGTGAAAAGCGAGATCGTTCCCAGTGCCACCGCGGTTCAGGAGATCCTGCTCAGTGTGGACGGAGGTGCGACATTTGATCTTGAAAAGCCTGTTTTCTCCTATAACGGAGGAGGCCTTTTCGACGAGGGCGAGGACCCGTTTTACGGAGAGTATATCTTTGAGGTTCCAAAAGCGGCGGGTCAAAGCGAGGTGGTTTTCGCCTTTCATTATCAAGCGGTCCCGGGCGGGGGCGATACCCTTTGGTGGTGGGCTGTGGACGATGTCATGGTAACCGCTGAAGTGGAAGAAGCCGGCGAGATGTTTGTACGCGGCGATGTGAATGACGACGGCACCCTGAACATCGCTGATCCGATTTCCCTTTTGGGCTACCTTTTCGGAGGACAACCGGCACCCGGCTGCCCCGATGCCGCCGACGGCAATGACGACGGAGCCTTGAATATTGCAGACGCAATAGCCATACTGGGACACCTCTTCGGAGGAACGGGGCCCCTGCCGGCGCCGTTCCCTGAGTGCGGAAGCGATACGGTGCAAGACTCATTGCCTGCATGCACCTATAAGCATTGCCCGTAGGCAGCGGGCCGGCTGAGCGGATTGAAAGCTCTACTGGAGGTACGGCTTATGAAACGCGAGCGCGGAGGCGGACTCTCCCGAGTCGCTGCACTACTGTTTGCAACGTTCGGTTGGAGCTTGAGCGCCGCCGGTGGAACGCAATTCCCTGCTTTGGGACCTTACGTGCGCTTTGTGGGACAGAGAAAGGCGGAAGTCCATTGGTGGACTGCTTCGCCGTGTGCTTCGATACTCCAATACGGGGAGAAGGATATCTCTGAGAATCGGGTTGAAGATCCGAAGCCTAAACTCGTCCATGTCCTTACAATGGAAAACCTCAGGGTGAACAGAGCGTACGTCTATAAGATTTCGTCCGTGGTGGATGGCTCTCCTGTTTCTTCCAAAGAGTACACGCTCGAGACCAATTTCAACTTCCGGCTCCCGGACATCCCGAACCGCCCTTCGCCGTACCCTGAGGATGAGCTTTCCCCCGTCTACAGGCGGGCTGCCGAGCAGATTTTGCGTATTTCCGGCGTCTCAAAGGGCTACTGTCTTGTTTTGGGTGCAGGAGAAGGCCGCTTGGTTTACGAGCTTGCCAAGCGCAGCGAGCTTAATGTAATCGGCCTTGAGCTCGATCCCGGTAAGGTTGAAACGGCGCGGCGGAAACTTCTTCAGGCAGGGCTTTACGGCCCGCGCGCGACTATGAGGTGCGTTTCTTCCTACACCGGTCTTCCTTTCCGCAAACACTTTGCAAACCTTATCTGTTCGGAGGCCGTTCTGATCCAAGGTTCATGCACCGGTTCTGCGGCGGAAGTTTACAGGCTTCTTCGTCCGGCGGGCGGGGTGGCATGCTTCGGTCAGGTGCCGGGCTGTCCTTCGGCCCTTTCACCTGAAGAACTTGCAGCTTGGCTCCAAAAAGACGGGATCCCCTACGAGCGGATTGAGGACGAGTCCGGCCTTTGGGTTAAGGTCGTCCGGCCTCCGCTGCCGGGTGCAGGCAAGTGGACCCACCAGTACGGGGGACCTGACAACGCCGCCTACAGCGGCGATACACTCCAGGGCGCACAAGGTGTGAGCTCAATGCAGGTGCAGTGGCTGGGAAGGCCGGGAGGCGATGCGGTGATGGACCGCAACCCCCGCAAGCCG
>CAZGYL010000085.1:0-12000 GCA_964529985.1 uncultured Planctomycetia bacterium
TCCGGTTTTGGCGAAAAGCCAAAACCGGAAGGTAGTTATTGGATGAGGCACTAGATGATCGCCCTGCCCAACGGCAGGAGTCCCTGAAGGCGCTCCTTGAGTGCTGTGTAGCGCTTTTCCGTGTGAGCCCGCCGTACCGCGATAGCCAGAGCCCGCTTACTGCCTACAATGACCACCAAACGTTTTCCTCGAGTAATCGCCGTATAAAGAAGATTGCGCTGCAGCATGACGTAATGTTGGGTATGAACCGGTACAACAACGGCGGGAAACTCACAGCCTTGACTCTTATGGATCGTTACTGCGTAGGCCGGCATAAGGTCGTCCAGCTCGTCGAATGAGTAGTTGACGATCCGGTCTTCGTCATAACGAACTTCCAATTGCCCCAGGTCTCGATCCACCTTCGCAACGAACCCGATATCGCCGTTGAACACATTCTTGTTGTAATCGTTTGTAAGGTGCATAACCTTATCACCAACGGCCAAACGCCGGCCGAAACGGTCCACCGAGTGCTCAGGCGGCTGCGGGTTTAGAGACGCGGCCAGTATCCTGTTCAAATTCCTCACGCCGATGTCCCCTCGGACCATCGGAACAAGCACCTGAATATCGCGGATCGGGTCAAGCCCGAAGCGGCTCGGTATTCTTTCCTTCACAAGCCGCAGGATCAGCCGCAGGACGTCGTGCGGTTCTTCGGCCGGTACGTAATAGAAGTCCGCAGGTTCGCTTGGAGGCCGGAGATAGGGCATGTAACCCTTGTTCACCCGGTGCGCGTTTACAACGATGCGGCTTGCCTCCGCCTGCCTGAAGATCTCCGTCAAGCGCACCGTAGGAATGCGCCCGGACTGAATCACTTGGGCGAGGACCAAACCGGGTCCCACCGAAGGGAGCTGATCGACATCTCCCACCAAGAGCAGCGCGGCGTGCGGCGGTATCGCCTGAAGCAGGTGGTACATAAGCGGAAGGTCGATCATGGAAGCTTCGTCCACCACCACCAAATCCGCGATCAGCGGATTACGTCGATTGCGGTGGAACCCCCCCCGGTTCGGATCGGCTTCAAGCAGGCGGTGGATTGTCTTGGCGGCAAAGCCGCAGCTTTCCGACAATCGTTTGGCGGCGCGTCCGGTCGGTGCCCCAAGTACGGCTCTGCGGTTATTGCGAAGATAAGCCTTTAAGATCACCTTTACGATCGTCGTTTTCCCGACACCCGGGCCCCCGGTGATCACCAACACTTTTTCGGTAAGGGCTTTGGCCACCGCATCCCGCTGACTTCCCGAAAGGGTGATACGGGCCCGCCGTTCCGCTGCTGCGATTTCTTTCTGGACCTCAAGAGAGGTAAGCGGGTGCCGGCCGGAAGCGAGTTGCAAAAGCAACCGGGCGACACCTGTCTCGGCATGCCAGAGGTGGGCGAGATACACCCAAGTTTCCCCGCCGACCTGCTCCTCGATCAACCGGCCTTCAGCCCGCTCCGCCTGGAGGGCGGGCTCCAGGTTCCGGCGGGGAATCTCAAGCAACTGTGCTGCGCGCGAGAAGAGCTCCTCACGCGGGCATGCAACATGGCCTTCCTCGAGGGTTTTCGCCAAAGCGTAACGGAGTCCGGCTCGAGCTCTTTCAGGGGATTGCGGAGAGACTCCGAGTTCACGAGCTATCTTGTCCGCTGTCTTGAAGCCGATCCCCCTGACTTGGTCTGCAAGGCAATAAGGGTTCCGGCGGATTTCTTCGACAGCGTTTTCTCCGAGAGTCCGCCAAATCCGTACTGCGGTGAGAGGGCCCACCCCATGGCCGACCAGAAAGAGCATGATCCGCCGTACCGCCTTCTGCCGTTGCCAGGATTTTACAATAGTATCCTTGCGTTTCGGGCCTATGCCCGGGACTGTAAGCAGGCGGTCAGGCTCATGCTCTATTACATGGAAGACGTCTTGGCCGAAAGCTTCCACAAGTCTTGTTGCATAGGTGGGCCCGATTCCGTAGACCATTCCCGAGGCCAGGTAGCGTCGGATCCCGTCGGTTGTTGTAGGAGGGGTGGCTCGGAGTTCGGACGCTTCGAACTGAAGCCCGTAGCGGTTGTCGATCTTCCAGGTGCCCTTGGCGTCTATGTACTCACCTGTATTGACAAGGGGCAGGTGGCCGACCACCGAGACCAGCTCCTTTCGGCCTGGGGTCTTCACCTGGAGGACGGCGAAGCCGCTTTCCTCGCTGTGAAAGGTAACGCGTTCGACAACGCCCGTGAGAGTTTCTTCTTCCATACCGGGGCTGTACCGCTTCAGTCGGGATCCTTTCCTTAGCTTAGGCGGCGGTCCGGCGGGGGGCAATCTCCGGCCGGCCACCGGGTTCCGGTAATCTTCTCATCCGCACTCTTTCAAGGGAAGCATTGACGCGCCGGGCGCTTTCTCGTAAAAAGGGCGCTGTTGAGGTGGCCGGCCCGGCGGGATCGGTGTCGGCTTCCGCCGGCAAGGAGGTCGAGTTCGTCTGGAGCCAGATGCGTTTGAAGGAGAGCAGTAAAAGTGAGTGAATCCTACGAAAAGCTGGTTCGGCTGGTGGAGGAAATCCGCGAGGATGTCGAGAAGGCCGAAAGCGGCAACAAGTCCGCCGCTGTTCGAGTCCGCAAGCAAATGCAGGAGATCAAGAAGGTGGCCCAGGACATCCGTGGCGAAATGATGGAGCTCAAGAAGGCCAAATCCTCGTAAACTCGTTCTTAGACGATAAGTCGTCTGAGAGCGGCCAAAGTCTGGATCAGCACAGGCTCCGGGACCACCATAAGAAAGATTCCCGCAAGAGCAAGAAGGGTGCAGCCTGCGGAACGCAGGTCCACTTGTTCCTTCAGATAAATTCGTGCGATCGGAATAATCCACAGAGGAAAGGTGGAACTGAGCGCCGAGGTGAGCCCCGCTTTCGCGTACTTTGTGCCTACGGAAAGAAGGAGAACGCCCAAATAGGTGCCGGAGAAAGCTGCAAAGATGAGCGCGGCCACCTGTTTGCGGCCGGTGAAAACGGAACGCAAAGCAGGCTGCGGTCGGTCGAGGTGTCGGATTCCAACGAGCGCGACGGCCGCAGTGCCCATCCGCAAGAACGTTCCCCAAAGCACGTCTGCTTTCTGAAACGCTTCGCGGGCTATTACAAGGCCTAAAGCGTTTGCAAGCGAAGCGGTCAAGGCATACAGGGCACCTACTGCAAGGGTTTTCCCGGGAAGCTCGGAGAGAAAAGTCGTATTGCGCCTTCCGAAATACAAAACGCCTCCGATTGCACCAACGGTGCACACCATACCAACGGTTTCTTTCAAGCTGAGCTTTTCTCCGAGGTAAAAAACGGCAAGCAGCGCAGCAAGCGGCGGGGACATGCAGAAGACGCTCGAGGTGGCGTGGGCGCCGAGGCGTTTCAAAGCGGCGAAAAAAGCCGTATCGCCCAAAGCGAGCCCGATGAATCCTGAAAGGGCGAGGGCGACCCACGTGCGGGCCTCTGCAGGCGCGGGAGGGCGCACCACGAGAAGGGATGCGCCCAGGAAGAGTGCGGCCACCGTGCTCTTGAGGAGGTTAAGCGTATGAGGGGGCACGCCTTTCCCCCAGAACCGATAAATCGATATCGAACCCGCCCACAGGACTGCGGCGGCCAAGGCGGCCGCCTCTCCGGCAAGCGGGAACGGTGGTGGTACCTGTACAAAAGTTCCCGGTGCGCTCATGGACTCCTATCAGATCAGGGATTCATCACCCGCCTGAACGCCGAACGGCCTCCGCCCGAGGATTTATTCCCCGCAGGGCAGGCGTACGTAAAAGCTCGAGCCTTTCCCTATGGTGCTTTGCACTTCTATGGATCCGCCGTGCGCTTCCACAATTCGCTTACTGATCGCCAAGCCGAGGCCCGTCCCTACGGCCCGGCGCCGGCGCGCGTTCGAGGCCCGAAAGAACTCTGTAAAAAGTTTTGGACGATCTTCCGGTGGAATTCCGATCCCTGTGTCGTGAACAGCCAAAAGGGCCGTTTCGTTCTCACGGCGGACTTCAACTCGGACGGTGCCGCCCTCCGGAGTGTATTTTATGGCATTGGAAACAAGGTTGGTTATGACGTAGCGGAGATCTCCGCGATCGCCTCGAACCGGAACCGGCTCCGTCTGAGGGTCGAATCGAAGCCGAAGCTCGGCCCGCTCGGCCTGGGGGCTGAAAAGCTCAACGACCCCGCGGGTTTCTTCTACGAGATCGAAAACGACCGGCTCTCTTACAGCACCGGCCCGGGTTTTTGCAAGCCGAAGCAGGTCGTTGATCATGTCGATCATTTGTTCAGCGCGCTTGTCGGCCCTTTCAAGGAGCATACGTTGTTCGGGGTTCAGCTGGCCCGCATATTCCTCGGCCAGGGTCTGCAGGAGGCTTCTTATCGCAACCATCGGGGAGCGCAGCTCATGGGTCACCAGGTTCATAAAGTCGGTCTTCTCCCTGTCAGCAGCTTTTAGTCTTTCATTCGCAGCTTCAAGATTGCTCTTGAGCTGCGAGAGAGCGTGAATTTTCCGCTCAAGTGAAGCGCCGATTGTGGAAGCGATAAACGAGGAGATCAAAAATGTCAGCACAAGGAAAAGGTACCAGGCGCCTGCGATCCTCAGGTCGTTGTAAAAAACCGCCTTGTCATGGAAAAGAACCGGAAGGTGTGTCAAGACGCCGATTCCTTCGAGCAACCCTACCGATCCTACAAGAAGTGTGGCCAGAACCGCATCCAGATAAGCGCTCCGTCCGGGCAGCAGCATTGCCGCCACGATGATATGAAATACGAAAAAAAACGTAGCCGGGCTCTCAATACCGCCGGTAAAGTGTATGGTTACAGTTAGCGCCAAGTAGTCCAGAAGGATCTGAGCGGTGCAGAAGATGCGGAAGAAGGCCGGGGAAACACGACCAGCGCCCGCCAAGCGCCGCCAGTCCAACAGCAGGAAAGTGTTATAGAGAGCGATGGCTGCGGCTGTCAGCAACAGAGGCACCACCGGAACCGGATACTCAAGCAGTGCGCCGATTGCGGTTCCGGCGAGCACCATTACCACGGCCACCCAACGAAGGCGGATGAACCAGACCGCTCTAGCAATAAGCTCGCCCGTGAGCTCTTCCGCAGCCGGGGGACGAGTTTTCGGCGTCGATTGTTCAGCCATTTCGCAGCCGGGGCTCCCGTCTCCTGTACAATTTGCCATACACAGCGTGCGCATTGTACCAGATTCCGCGGGCCTGCGCGCCGTGCCGCCCAAGCCGGACATTGTTTGCCGCCGACAATTTAAAAGGTGTGCGATTTGTGAAAATTGGCCAGCTCGGCCCGGCAGGAGGACTTCTCATGCAGAATCGAGGCATTGGGCGGCGGTTCGCTGCGGGCTATACCGGTATCGTTGTGCGGGACCGGCTCTATGCAGTGCCAAACGGCGCCATATCTGCGATCCGCCGCTACACCCCGCCTGTGCCGCTGGCCGGCGCTTCGCCCGAAATCGTGGGCGCGATCGCCTTCGGCGGGAAGCAGATACTGGCCGTAGATTTGAGTCAGCGGCTGGGAGAGGGGCCGACAGCGGTTACCGATAGGACTTGCCTGGTTATTTGCAGATTCGATGCCGGGCCCGAGGTGCAGGAAGTCGCCTTGCTTGTCGACGACGCCTCGGAGGTGCTGCCTGAGAGCGGTACGGGTGGCCCCGCCTCGCAGGAGCAAGAGGAGGCCGTCGCGGTTTTTGATCCGCTCCGCTTTTTCAGCTTCGAAGAACTGAAAGCGCTGAGGGTGCTTGCCGCCGGAGGAGACGGGCCGGGCGGGGGCGCTCCTCCACCGCTCCACCGCCCGGATTGAGGCTCAGGCGCGCTCGTGCTAAAATAGATACTTGAACGGAGTCCGCAGAGGAGGCCTGCGGGTGCCTTCGAGAAACGAAGCACGTGGGAGGATAAATTATGGCAAAAGCGCGCGGCAGGGCTAGGCGAGGGAAGAAAGGCGCGGTACGCCAGCGCAAGAAGGACAGGGCCGCCAAAAAGGCAGAAGCGCCGGTGCGGCGGGCTGCTCAGATCAAGGAGGCCGTACCTGCTGTGTGCAGCGAGTGCTACGGAGACTTCTTTATTTCGACCTCCCCGTCGGAGAATACGGTTAAATGCCCTGTCTGTGGTCATGTGGGTATCGTCGAGGAGGGAATTTTCCAGGAAATCGAGCGGCGGACGCAGGAGCGCCGCAAGAATTTCCTGCTGGCCTGCATTGTGACCGTAGGCGCTTTTGTGTCCGTTTTGCTTTACGCCCTTCTCAATTCCTGGCCGCTTGCGGTAAACAAGACGGCGGCCGGTACGTACACCTTCACGCCGGCCGACGAAAATGTGAACATGGCGCTTCTGGGGTTGGGGTTGCTGTTGCTCGTTGCAAGCTTTGTGGTGATTCCACGTTACGAGCGCAGCCGGTTTGAGGTGTACTTCTGAGAAGCCGGCCTCAAGAAGCCGGTCCGCCTACTCTTTGGGTCGGGAAATCTCCGTCTGCAAAATTTTACCACCGTGTAGAGTATACCAAGGCGAAATAGGCTGCTTCGGGTTCTCTACTCGCCCGCTGTTCTCGATAAGTCGTAGGTGAGGCTGGGCTCGAGTTTTGCCTCTGCTCAATGGGTGCTGTTGTCCATTTGCAGCCGTAGTTCCGCCTTTCCAGGCGGCTTGTGGCGGGGATTCTCCTTAGGAGGCTCGGAGTATGCGGTATATCGCGAAGAAAGAGCGGGGAGCGGCTCTCTTTTTCACCATGGTGATTGTGACCATGGTCCTGGCGTTGCTTCTGACCAGCATGACGTTGGTCAGCACCAAATCGGCTGAGGCTGTAATGTCGACAGAGCTTCTGCAGGCGCGGAATGTGGCCGATGCCGGCCTGGAATACGCGGTTTTTTGGCTCCGGGAGGCAATGAAGATTTGGGGTACGTTCGATGTATTCGACAAGCTTGACCCGAACCCCGCTGACGATATTTACACGGGTGCGACTCAAATCGTATTCGCGCAGCCCCAGGATGGGCAGGTTCCAGGCAAGCTCGAGGACACGACGGGCAAGGTCGTCGGAGAGTATGACGTCTATCTGGACGTAAGGGATCGTACCGCCACGGATCATAGAATAGTCGTAGTGCGTTCTTGCGCATACTATCCTTCGAAGGCGGCTTTTCTCGCCGGGGCCAAGCACGCGTACAGGAAGGAAATTTTTGCACAGCTCCGCCTGAGACAGGTGGATGCGCGGCCCGGAAACTATGGATACTTCATAAACCACTGGGGCTGGTTTTACGGTTCGACAATAACTGCGAACGGAAGTGTACGCGCCAACGGGTACTTTTCAATGAAGTACGATCCCACGATCAACGGCTCTCCCGTTTTCGGCAATGCCGATGGGTGGGATTTGCAGGATAAGGAGAACAACGGCGGCATTTTCGCAGGTTTGGACATCGTGGGAACCTGCAGGGGCATGGCGGCGCTTCCTGAAAACCGCTATCCGTTTCAAGACCCGGTCGTAATGCCCAACCTATCCAACCTTTCGTATTACAAGAAAAAGGCGAAAGAAGGCGGAAGCCTTACTGTAAGCGGCACCGAAGTGACGAAAAACGGCATATACGGCGATGAACCCGGCGAGACGGGTTACCTCTATCTGGAGGGAACCCCCGATGATCCGATCCGCATAAACGGGATTGTCGTGGTCGAAAAGGATGTGATCATTAAGGGCTATGTCACGGGCAAGGGAACGCTTATCGCAGGGCGTAATCTGTATATCGCCGACGACGTCAGGTACTCAAACGGACCGACCACCCCGAGGCCGAGCGGAACAACCGAGACCGAGATCGAGGCCTGGCTCCAGGAGAACCTGGATAAGGATTTTGTGGGTTTTTACGCACGCGAGCATATTGTCGCGGGAGATTGGACTGATTCAAATTGGCAAGGTCATGTTTTCAGCTGGCTCAAAGAGGACATGAACCGGGGGGACGAGGACGCCGGTTTGGACGGGATCCACAACACCGGGGACACCGGGGAGGACGACAGCAAATGGACCGTTGAGCATTACACCTTGACTCACTCCATTCTCGGATTGATTCCTCCTGGAAGCTCGGTGGGCGATGTGATCCCGGGAAGCGGTGAGGATTTGGACGGCGACGGGGTGTATGATCCCCGCATAACGACGGACGAAGGCTGGCTGAACCAGTTGAAGACGGAAGTGCCGCTTGATCCGAGCCATTGGGGAGGTAATCTTCCTGACCCCGGGGCAGCGGGGTCGTGGAATTACAGCGATATCGCAACGAACGATATTTCTCAGTTTGACGGCTGCTTTTACACGAATCATGCATTTGCAGGCTTGCTCCGAGCTTCCGATACGATCCGTTTCAACGGCGGGCTTATCTCTCGCAACGAGGCGATCGTATATTCGCCGAGGATCGAGTTTAACCACGACGAACGCCTTTCCGGGCGTTCGTGGGAAGACATGGGCATTGTGGGCGGCGGCGGCAGGGTCTGGGACGATATCGTTGTAGAGGCTTACTGGACGGGTGACGACTCGCCTCAGTCATAGCTTAAGGAGAGGGCGAGGAGGGAAGACGCGAGAAGCGTTATCCCGTTCGAGGGCTCTACGGCGGGTAAGCGCTCGGACTCTTACGCACGTCCCCTGAGAGTTCGTTTTCTCGCGTCTTTCCTCCAAGCAAACATTCCGACCTCCTCCTAAGGTGTTCCCCCTTTCGCACTTATCAGCGCACCGGGCGTTTCCCCGTCGATAACAGGCGTCCCGTCAAGCGCCTCGGTTCACATGCTTGAACCCCACTTCATATTGCCGGTTTGACATGCTTACCGGGTAAAAGGTACCAGGGCGAAATTGGACACCTGCTGCCGGTCCCCCCTTTTGGCGGCCTGATAACGCGGATTGGAAGCAGGTCCTGTTTTTGCCTCCTTGGTTACGGCGCCGGGTGTGGGCGGCCGCCGAGCAGCGGCTCCGGCGTCCGCGCGGTAGGGAACTCGAATCCAGTCAGGGTGAGGTGCAAAAAGCCATGCTTGCGAGAAGCTTTCAAGGACGTGGAAGGAGGAGCCCTCAAGAGGGCTTGACCCTGCTAGAGCTGGCCGTGGCGCTTGCGGTTATCGCTATAGCCGCTCTCGGAATCGTTTCTTACCTGTCCACCGGATATGCGGTGGACCGCGAAGCGACCCAGACCATGGCTGCGCAGAATCTTGCCAGGCGCACCATGGAGGAGCTTCACGAAGCACCGTTCAGTACCTTGATCCAAAACTACGACCTCACACAAGTAACCGATGGAGATCTCCGGGCGCTTATAAGGGTGGAGCAATTGGAGCCCCAAGTGGGCACACCTTCACTTTTGCGCCTGCAGGTTACGGTGCGGCGGATCAGTGACAACCGCATGCTCTTCCGGCTTGTTTCGCTTCGCGCGGACTATCGGTCTCCGGCAAGTGCATGGCAGACCGGCGGGTAACGGAAAGGAGGAGGAAAAGCTATGCGTGGATTCACTTTGGTTGAAGTCGCCGTCGCTGTTGCGGTTCTTGCAGTAACCCTCCTTGCCATCTGCGGCCTTTTCCAAGGAAGCAGTGAAGGCATGGAATACTTCAGCAAGATAGGGACGGCCGATACGAGCATACAAAGAGTATTGGACAAGATCACGGGGGACATTTCCAACGCTTCGGCCGACGATGTGGCGATAACACCTTTCGGAGGTTACGACGCCGTTACGGTGACACGCGCATGGGGCGAGAACCAGACGGCCACGATCACATATACCGTCAACGGCGGAAACGAGCTGGTCAGAATCTCCGATATCCCGGGCCGCGGAGTAAGACAAGACGTGGTTGTAAGGAATGTGGACGCGGTTCTCCGCGACGGAGTCAAGGGCTTTGCAGTGACAAGAATAGGCACCTCCGATCTTTTCAGAGTGTCTTTACGGGTCAATGTAAGCCTGCGCAAGGGAGGTGTTGAGCGGCGTACCTTTACGACAACAGTGAGGACGCGATCCTGAGAAAGTGGAGGGCACGGGTCATGAGATACGTATCAGGGCGTACCGGCGAGCAGGGGTCTGCACTATTTTTGACGACGGTGGTGGTGACCCTCATTTTGGCTTTCTTGTTGACAAGCATGACATTGGTCACCAGCAAATCGGCCGAAGCCGCCATGTCGGTTGAAGTCCTGCAGGCGCAAAACGTCGCCGATGCGGGTCTTGAGTATGCCGTCTTTTGGCTGCGAGAGGCAATGAAGATTTGGGGAACGTTTGATGTTTTCGACAGAATGGATCCGAATCCCCAAGAAGATATTTATACCGGAGCCACCCAAATAATTTTTGCCGAACCGGAAGACGGCCAGGTGCGAGGAATCCTCAGCGATGCTTCCGGCAATAAGGTGGGCGAATACGACGTCTACGTCGACGTTCGGGATCGCGCTTCGGACGACCACCGCATAGTGGTGGTGCGCTCCTGCGCATACTACCCATCAAAGGCTGCATACCTGTCGGGATCCAAACACGCTTACAGCAAAACGGTGTTCGCTAAACTGCGCCTGCAGCAGGTTGACGCGAAGCCCGGAAATTACGGGTACTTTATAAATCACTGGGGGTGGTTTTACGGATCGACTATCACGGCCAACGGAAGCGTGCGGGCCAACGGCTTTTTCTCAATGAAGTACAATCCTATGATCAACGGTTCACCGATTTTCGGCAAAGCCGTCGGTTTCGATCTCCAAGATAAGGAAAACAACGGAGGCATATTCGCCGGTCTCGACATAATCGGAACCTGTCGGGGTATGGGGGGGCTGGAGGAGAACCAGTACAGGTACGAGAACCCGGTGATCATGCCGAATCTGTCTGATTTGTCCTACTACCGTGCACGGGCGCAGCAGGTGGGAGGAACCTTGATTGTCGGGGGCACCGAATGGACCAACAACGGTGTGTACGGCGATGAGCCCGGCGAGACGGGTTATATCTACCTGGAAGGCACGGAAGACGACCCTATACGTATCAACGGTTTGGTGGTGGTTGAGAAAGATGTAGTCATAAAAGGCTACGTCACGGGCCAGGGCACGATAATCGCGGGCAGGAACGTTTATATCGCGGACGATCTCAGGTACTTGAACCCTCCCACGACTCCTCGTCCCAGCGGAACGACCGAGGCCGGGATCGAAAGCTGGATTCAGCAGAATATGGACAAGGATTTCCTCGGGCTTTACGCGCGCGAGCATATCGTCGTGGGAAACTGGTCCGACCAGAGGTGGCAAAGTTACGTATTCAGCTGGTTGAAGGACGATATGAACCGCAGTGATGAGGATGCCGGTTTGGATGGTATTCACAACACCGGTGACACCGGTGAGGACGACGGGGAATGGACGGTCGAACGCTACACAAGCACTCACGAAGCTCTCGGCCTTATCCCGCCGGGAAGCAGTGTTGGGGATCCCATTCCGGGAAGCGGTGAAGATTTGGACGGCGATGGGGTCTTTGACAAGCGGATCACAACCAACGGCGGCTGGTTGAACGAATTCAAGGTGGAAACCAATTTGAACAGCAGCCATTGGGGAGGCAACCTACCCGATCACGGAAGTTCACGGCAATGGCATTATGGCGACCTGTCGAGCAACGATATCCAACGCCTGGACGGCTGCTTTTTCACCAATCACGCTTTTGCCGGACTAATACTCGCAAGCGGCACCATTCAAATCAATGGAGCGGTAATCTCTCGTAACGAGTCTATCGTTTATTCGCCGAGGATCGAGTTCAACCATGACGAGCGATTGACGGGACGTTCATGGGAAGATCTCGGTCTTATAGGCGGCGGTGGAAGAGTGTGGGATGATATCGTCGTTGAAGCCTTCTGGACGGGGGAAACGGACTATGAAAACACAGGCGCGTAACCTTTCTGCGATCGGCATGCTGCTTTGCCTGTTTTGTGCTCCTGCGGTCTTACAGGCTGCTTTTCCTGCAGGCGATGATCTCGGAAAGCCCGGGCAACAGGACGCAACGCCCTCATTCGTCGAAGAAATCAAACGGGACCTGCAGCTCGGAAAAATGGATCCGAAGGTGAGCAGGCCCAAATG
>CAZGYL010000086.1:0-11974 GCA_964529985.1 uncultured Planctomycetia bacterium
AGGCGCGCGCTCTCGAAGCCCGAAACCCGAAAAACCCCTCGCAAACCCCTCGACCGTCATTGTCACGCCCTGTTTGCCGCAGGTCCAGGCGCCTGTAAGGATGATCACCAACGCCGTTATGCTGCAAACGATTATGGTGTCCACGAAAGGTCCTACCGAAGACACCAGGCCCTCGCGTACAGGGTACTTTGTCTTTGCGGCCGCATGCGCTATGGCTGCTGAACCTTGGCCGGCCTCGTTTGAGAAGATCCCGCGTGCAACCCCGTAGCGGAGGGTGATTATGAATGAGGCCCCGATAAAGCCTCCGGTTGCAGCCGTACCCGTAAAAGCGCTTTTTACGATCAAGAGGAGCGATTCGGGGACCTTTCCTATATTCGCTATGATCACAAGAGCGCCGCCTGCAAAATAGAGAATCGCCATAAACGGAACGAGCTTGGAGGTAACCTCAGCGATCCTCCTTATGCCGCCCACGATCACAAGCAATACCAACGCGCTTACAAGGAGACCCGAAAGCCAGGTGGGCACCCCATAGCTTGAGTGAAGTGCGTCGGCTATCGAATGACTTTGAGCCATATTGCCTTGGCCCAGAGCGGAAAGCATTGTAGCCGCGGCGAATATCCCGGCAAGCAGTCCTGCAAACGGTCCTAGTTTTTCGCGCAACCCCATGGACATGTAGTACATGGGGCCGCCAGAGACCGTGCTGTCTTCGTTGAACACCCTGAACTTAAATGAGAGAGTACACTCAACGAACTTAAGAATCATCCCGAGGAAGCCGGTGACCCACATCCAGAAAATCGCTCCAGGGCCGCCCCAATAGATGGCAAGCGCGACCCCCACAATGTTTCCGATGCCGATTGTGGCTGAAAGAGCGGTTGTAAGCGCTCGGAAGTGATTGATGTCGCCTGCATCTTCCGGTCTGTCAAAGGCTCCGCTTATTACTTTAAGAGCATGAGGCAGAGCCCGGAGCTGAAGGAGGCGGAAGCGGATCGTAAAGTAAAGGCCGGTGGGAATGAGAAATATCAGAAGCAGTTGGCCGCCTACGTTTTCGTTATAGCTCTGGATCCACTTGTCAAGTTGCGCAATGACTTCGTTCATAGGTTTTTTCCTGCTTTTCGACTTTAAGAAACCGGCAGTCCGCTTGAGGACGCGGACTTTTTCTATACATGAGGAGACTTGTTTTGTCCAGGGGAGCCGAGAAGCGGGAAGGAAGGAGGAGTCTTTGCAGGTCTGAGCCCGAGGCTTTTCAGGCTTGCGCTCATGAGGTTGGTTACAACATGGCGGTTGCGGCGCGCAAGTGCCTCGACCATAGCACGCACGCTGTTCCGCCGGACTTCGCCGGCAAGCGGGCACGGGGGAGGCGGAGGAGGAAAGCCGAGCAGCTTCCCGAGCGTGCGGATCTCTTTCTTGGTCAGGTACACAAGAGGCCGAACGACGCTGTATCTGTTGAAGTAGCGCAGGTGCGGGGCCATACCTTCGCAGGTAGCTGAGTAGATCAGGTTGAGCAGAAGAGTTTCACCGAAATCCTCAGCATGGTGGCCGAGAGCCAGGACTTCTGCTCCCAAAGCCCGTGCGGTTTTAAGCAGAAGCTCGCGTCTTATGAGCCGGCAGCGACCGCAATTCGCCGCCTCCTTCTTGAGGCCCACGCTCAGGAATGGAACCGCTTGAGCCGGCCCGCCGGAGAGCCGGAGCCCACACAGCCCGGGGACGGCCGGCAGGCGTTCAACGAAAGAGAGCAACTCCAGGGGAGGCGGGGCCGGCCGGGGGCCTCTGAAAGCTGCATAGGCTGCGAAGAGAACAGGCTTTTCAGGTGCAATGTGCTTGTAGCGGACGAGAAGTGCAAGCAGGGCCAAGCTGTCCCAGCCGCCTGAAACCCCGACAACAACCCTCCGGCCTGCAAGCGGCATGCAGAAGTCACGCTCGGCTTTCCTTAGCTTGGCAAGAAGCTTTCCCGAGACGTAATCGATCCGCTTGGGGTCTGCCTGGGGCTTTTGATCTCGGGCCACCTGGGTCCTCCTTCAGGAACCGGAATTCGGCCCGCCGCTTTGTTGCTTCTGCTCCATGACAACCGAGGCCGGCAGGCCGGCCCTAAGGGCCGCTGCCATACGCTCCATTGTGGGAGCGATATGCTCAAAGAATCTCTTCAGTCCCGCGCACAGGTAATTCAACGGCTTGTCCTCTCCCGGCGGCGGAACGAGGCGGTTCTTCGGGCATTCGCCTTTGCATACAAAATCGTAGGGGCACTGCCTACAGAATTCAGGACGCTCTGTGAGCTTCGCAAGGCCGAAACGAATTTGTTTTTCTTGATCTACGATCCTGCGAAGCGGCTGCTTGAGGAGATTGCCCAGGAAGTGATCCGGGGTTACGAAGTGATCACAGCTGTAGATATCGCCGTTGTGCTCGATAATGAGCGCCCTGCCGCATACTTCGGCATGTACACACAGAGGCGGCGGCATGCCGAGCCATGCTGCAAGCGACATGTCGAAAGCCTGGACGAAAACACTGCCGACGTCCCGCTTGACCCATTCATCGAAGACATCGCACATAAAACGTCCCCAGCCTTCCGGAGTCACCGACTGGGGGCTTACCGCTCCGGGCTTCCCCGGCACGGGGACCACGATCGGAATGAATTGGATGAAACGAACGCCCTGAGAGCGGAAAAATCGGTAGACCTCGCGGCCCTTGTCCTCGTTGAGCCTGTGGACACAGCAGAGGACGTTGAACTCCACGCCGTAGCGGAGCATGAGCTCAAGAGCACGGAGCACGCGGGCGCTTGTGGGCCGTCCTTCAGGATCGATCCGCAGAGGATCGTGGACTTCGGGCGGGCCGTCGGTTGAAAGGCCGATCAGAAACCCGTGCTCTTTGAAAAAGCGGCACCATTTTTCGTCAATGAGCACTCCATTTGTTTGGAAGGAGTTTGAGATCTTCTGGCCCGGCTGCTTGTACTTCTCCTGGAGCCGTACCGCTTTCTTAAAAAATTCAATTCCCATAAGGGTCGGCTCACCACCCTGCCAGGCAAAAACCACCTCCTCTTTGTGGGCGAGACACCCCAGGTACTGCCGCACGTAGGCCTCAAGCACCTGGTCGCTCATACGCCACTTCTCGCTCGGGCCGTAGAGGCTTTCCTTCGGGCGGTAGAAACAGTACACGCACCTGAGGTTGCACCGCGGGCCGATAGGCTTGGCCATGAGCTGGAAATCTTGGGAAATAGGCGGCCCGCTGTAAGATATCCTGGTCGATTCCGCTTCTTCAGCCGTCACCTTACTCTATGCTCCCTTCCGCACTGAGTGGCCTTCTTGAGAAGCCGGTCCCTCAATCGTTGCACGTAAGCGCCTGGCCGTCAATGAGGCACGCCGGTGAAGACTTGTCCGGCCCGGCCTGCGGCGATACCATAATCGCTTCGCGCCGTTACGGGGTACAGCTTAGCAGGTTGTCGCCTTCGGAGGCGGCTTGCCAGGGAGCGGAATGATGCGTTCCGTAATGGATCGGTGGACGGTGGTCAACAGCGCCGATCTTTACCGCGTGGATGCATGGGGCGCTGGTTATTTCGGGATCGGCCCGGAGGGGCACTTGTACGTTTATCCCGAACGCGACCTGCAGCGCAAGATCGACTTGTACCGCATTGTGAAATCGCTCGTCAAACGCGGAATCGACGCGCCCATTCTGCTGCGGTTCGACGGGATCATCCGCGACAGGATCAAGACGGTTCAGAAGGCCTTCGATGCAGCAATTGCAGAGTTCGGGTACAAGGGGCGCTACAGGCTCGCTTACCCGATAAAGGTCAATCAGCAGCGCCACGTGGTCGATACCGTGCGCAAGGCCGGCCGGGATCTTCAGATCGGACTTGAGGTCGGAAGCAAGCCGGAGCTCCTTGCTGTTCTGGCTGTACATGATACCCCCGACGGAATCCTCATATGTAACGGGTACAAAGATTCGGAGTACATTGAGCTCGCCCTCCTGGCTCGGCGCCTCGGCCGCCGGCCCATTATCGTTGTCGAGCAGCCTTATGAGATCGAGACGATACTTGCTGCGGCCCGTAGGATCGGAGTTGAGCCGGAGTTGGGGTTGCGCATGAACCCTATCACAAAGGCGAGCGGCAAGTGGGAGGGTTCTGCAGGAGACGGAGCCCGTTTCGGACTTACCTCCTACGAGCTCATGCATGCGGTTGAAAAACTGCGTGCCCACGGTGCGGCGGACTGGATCAAGCTGCTTCATTTCCACGTCGGCAGCCAGATCCCGTCGATAAGCTCCATAAAAAGAGTGCTGAAAGAGGCCACCCGCATGTACACCGAGCTTGCCAAGCTCTGCCCCGGCCTTGAATTCTTCGACGTGGGAGGAGGGCTTGCCGTTGATTACGATGGTTCAAAAACAAGTTTTCCTTCTTCAATGAATTACACTGTTACGGAGTACGCCCGCGACGTCGTGTGGGGGATCCTTACGGCATGCAATGAAGAAGGGATCAAACACCCCGATATCATAAGCGAATCGGGCCGGGCTATCGTCGCACACCATGCGGTTCTCGTAACCGAGGTAACCGATGTCTCGCCTGTACCTGAAGCCGTTCCGCAGCTCGACAGGCCACCGACGAATCACGATCTGCTCCAGGAACTTTACTCGCTCTATGAAGAGCTCAATGTCAAGAACTGCCATGAGGTTTTCCACGACACGTTGAGCCTGCGTGACGAAGCACTGCAGCGTTTCAATCAAGGCGATCTGTCGCTTGTCGAGAGAGCTTACGCCGATCGGGTCTGCAAGCAATTGCTCTCGAAGATCGAACAGGTGGCCTCGAACCTGAAGCATGTGCCTGAAGATCTCGCGCGTTTGGGCGAGGCATTGAGGGACATGTACTTCTGCAATTTCTCGGTCTTTCAGTCGCTTCCTGATCTGTGGGCCGTGGATCAGCTTTTTCCGGTTATGCCGATCCACCGCTTGGATACGGAACCGACCCGCCGGGCGATAATCGCCGACTTGACCTGTGACAGCGACGGGAAAATCGAGCGCTTCATCGATTCCAAGGAAGTTAAGCGTTACATAAAACTTCATGAGCTGAGACCCGGTGAACCTTACTATCTCGGGCTTTTCTTGGTCGGGGCTTACCAGGAGATACTCGGGGACCTGCATAACCTTTTCGGCGACACAAATGCGGTGCACATTGATCTGAACGAAGAAGGCGAGCCTGAAATCGTCTCGGTCATCGAAGGCGATACGGTAAGAGAGGTCCTCAGTTACGTTCAGTTTGACGCGCAGGACCTTGTTGAGCGCCTCCGCTGCGCGATCGAAAAAGCTCTTAGAGCCGGAAAATTGACCGACGAAGAATCCGCACAGCTCCAGAGGCGGTTCCGCGAAGGCCTTGAGGGTTACACTTATCTGGTTGTGTAGAGCGCGGGGCTCAGCCGAGGCGGGATTTGAAGTCGGTGTAAGAGAAGCGCTTAAGTACTTCGAATTCGCCTGTCCTGCTGTCGAACTTTGCTATCGAAGGAAGATTTACACCGTTGAAGGTATTGTTTTTTACGATCGTATAGTGGGCCATGTCCTCGAAGATGATCTTGTCGCCGGGCTTGAGGGGTTCGGGGAAGGCGTATTCTCCTATCACATCACCTGCAAGACAACTGCAGCCTGCGAGGCGGTAAGTGTACGGGGTTGTCCCGGGATCCCCGGCACCGCGCACCCGCGGGCGGTAGGGCATTTCAAGCACATCCGGCATATGGGCTGCAGCAGAGGTGTCCAGAATCGCCGTCAGTCCGTCGTTTTCAACAATGTCAAGGACTTTTGCTACAAGCACGCCTGCATCAAGAGCCACCGCTTGCCCCGGCTCCAGATACACCTGGACTCCGTAGCGCCCGGAGAACGAACGCAGAAGCTCGCAGAGAAGTCCGCGGTTGTAATCCGTGCGCGTTATCAGGTGGCCGCCCCCGAAGTTCACCCATTTCATTGCGTTGAGCGCTGGAGCGAATCTCTCCTCAACGGCCTCCAGCGTACGCTTAAGGGCCTCAGCGCCGCTTTCGCACAGCGTGTGGAAATGTATTCCTTCCAGGCCTGAGAGATCCTCATTGAGAAAAACTTCGGGCGGAACCCCCAGTCGCGATCCCGGCGCGCATGGATCGTACTTTGTCACCTTTACCTCGCTGTGCCGCGGGTTGATCCGAATGCCCGGTGAAGCGCCTTTCCTTTCAACCTGCTCCCTGAAGCGCCGCCACTGGTTGAATGAGTTAAAGACCACATGGTCGCAGTATTGCATAAGCTCCGGGAATTCCTCTTCTTTGTAGGCGGGGGCATAGAGATGGATCTCGCCCCCGAGGTGCTCAAATGCAAGGTGCGCTTCATTGAGTGAGCTTGCTGCAGCACCTTCGATGTAAGGCTTGATCACAGGGAAGAAGGGGTAGGAGGCAAAGCCTTTGAGGGCAAGCAGGATTTTGCAACCCACCCTTGAGGCCACCTGCTTGAGCAGCCGGCCGTTTTCCTCAAGTTTCGCCGTATCGATGACGTAACAGGGCGTCGGGACCATCGCGGGATCGAGTTCCATGAGCCGGCTCCGCTTCTCGGTTCCTCAGATCCTGAATTTGCGCGGCAGGAATTTTTCGCACCACGGCAGACCCCAGCGGGGCAGCTCGGCCATGAAAGGGTCGGGGTCGAACTGCTCCATGTTGAAGACTCCTTCTCCCCGCCAGGTACCCTGGAGGATAAGAGCGGCGCCGATCGCCGCCGGAACGCCCGTCGTATAAGAGACAGCCTGGGCTCCCACCTCCCGGTAGCACTTTTGGTGATCGCAAATGTTGTAGACATAGTACTTCCGCTTCTTGCCTTTCTTCACCCCGGAGACAATGCAGCCTATGCAGGTTTTCCCGCGGTATCGCGGCGCAAGCGAAGCGGGATCCGGCAGAAGCGCTTTCAGAAACTGCAAAGGCACGATTTTCTTGCCTTCGAAATCAATTGGGTCGATGCGCGTAAGGCCGACATTCTCCAGCACTCTGAGGTGTGTGAGATATTGGTCGGTGAAGGTCATCCAGAAACGGATTCTCTTGAGACCCCGAATGTGCTTGACAAGCGACTCCATCTCTTCATGGTAAAGCAGGTACATTGTGCGCTTGCCGATCTGGGGGAAGTTGAATGTCCGCTTGACGGAAAGCGGCGGCACGCTCTTCCACCTTCCCTGCTCCCAGTAGCGTCCTCTCTGGGTTATCTCACGGATGTTTATCTCCGGGTTGAAGTTCGTAGCAAAAGGCAGGCCGTGATCACCGGCGTTGCAGTCGAGGATGTCGATGGTTTCGATCCTATCGAAGTGGTGTTTCCGTGCGTATGCGCAGAAGACGTTTGTAACGCCCGGGTCAAAACCGCAACCGAGGAGAGCCATGATCCCGGCCCGGCGGAACTCGCCGTCATAGGCCCACTGCCACTTGTAGGAAAACTTGGCTTCCTCAGGCGGCTCGTAGTTGGCCGTATCGAGGTAGTGGACTTTCGTGCGCAGGCACGCCTCCATGATCGGCAAATCGTGATAGGGAAGGGCTACGTTCACTACGATATCGGGCTTGAAGGATCGGATCAGCGAGACGACCTGCGCGACTTTGAACGCATCGACCTGTGCCGTTTCAACGCGCCGGTTGTCAGGCGGACCTATGCGCTTCTTGATCTCCTTGCACTTCTCAACACGCCTGCTTGCCAGACAGATACGGGAGAAGATCCGAGGGGCCCGGGCGCATTTGTGAGCGACCACAGACCCCACACCGCCTGCTCCTATTATAAGTACCCTGCTCATTGAGCCTTTCCTCCCGGAGAAAGAGCTTAGGGAAACTCTTCCAAGGCCTGAAACGGCCGATTCGCGAGGCGCTGATCATAGCGCCCCGATGTCTGCTCGTCCAGGGGGATCGGAAAGTCTGCGAAAAGCTGGTACCATGGAAAGGAGGGTCTGCGGGACGGCCGATCCGGGCGCACCCTTGCCGCGGAGGTTGGAAAATGAAGCGGAACTTGGTTCCTTTTTTCGGTTCGATGATCGCTTTCCTGTTTATGAGTGCCTCGGACGGCTTCTCTCAGGCGCATTTCCTGAGGGGCGATTCGAACCACGATCGGGTGGTGGATCTTTCGGATGCGATCTTCACGGTGCGATACTTGTTTGAGGCCGGCGGCCGGCCTGCATGCGCGGACGCTGCGGACGTTGATGACAACGGGAAGCTTGATATGGCGGACGTAGTTCGAACACTGAGTTTCCTTTTTGCAGGAGGGCCTCCCCCTGAAGCTCCTTACCCGATCTTTGAGGGCGATCCGACGCCAGACGATTTGGACTGCCTGCCGGAGGTGGAAGGAAGCGTTACCCAAGGGGGCAGCATTCTTGTAGGTGATATAACCCAGGATGTAACTCTAAGGCCGGATAAGACCTACCGCATGGTTGGCAGAGTGATCGTGCGGGAGGGAGCGACTTTGAGGATCGAAGCGGGAGTGACGATCTTGGGTGACTCCGGCAGCAAAGCCACTTTGATCATTGATCGAGGCGCGCGGATCGAAGCTGTCGGCACGCGCACTCACCCTGTAGTTTTTACCAGTGACAAGCCAGTCGGAAGCCGACGCCGCGGTGATTGGTGCGGAATAATTCTGCTCGGACGCGCGCCGAACGATTTGCCCGGCGGCCAGTGGGTTGTAAAGGGGTATTCGGATTTATACGCGGGCGGTGGTGCGAACCCGGATCCGAATGATTCAAGCGGACGAATGAGCTACGTGCGGATCGGTTTCGGAGGTGCTGAGATCTCACCTGGAGTTCCACTCAGCGGGATTTCGTTTATGTCGGTGGGTGCCGGAACTCAACTTGATCATATCCTGGCGAAATACATAGACGATGATGGGATCGAGTGGTACGGCGGCACATGCAGCCTTAAGTACGGTTTCTCCCTCGGTGTTGAAGATGAAGGGTTCGACTGCCAGTTCGGCTGGCAAGGCCGCGGCCAGTTTCTGCTGGAATTTCAAACACCGGATGCCGGTAACCGCGGGTTCCAGGTCGGCGATCAGCCTTCGGGACAGCCCCGCACTTTCCCGGTTCTCTCTAATGTGACAATGGTTGGAACCACGGGTGCCGGGTCGCGGAGCGACAGTTGCTTTCTGGTTCAATACAATGCAGGTCTGACCCTCTACAATGCAATAATTCAAGGCTGGCCCGATGCAGGTCTTGAGCTTCGTGACATCGGGCCGGTGACGGTGGACAGGTGTGTTTTCTACAAAAACAGAACGGACTGTAAGTGCAGGCGCTCACCTTGCCTTTGCAGTTCTCTTTTTTCGCCTCCGCTGCAAAACGTACTGGCCTCAAGGCCTGTTTTGGGAAATGTTACGGACCTGCAGAAC
Organism: uncultured Planctomycetia bacterium; assembly: GCA_964529985.1. GTDB lineage: Bacteria > Planctomycetota > UBA8108 > UBA8890 > UBA8898 > CAZGYL01. The sequence continues at coordinate 9,322 of CAZGYL010000086.1, forward strand.
CCGGATCTCCGGGGAATCGAGTCCGAGTTGCCTCCTGCGCTTGACCCCTCTTCGATTGATCCTTGGTTCGATCCGGTTGATTACGTAGGTGCGGTCCCGCCCGAAGGGAAAGGCAAGGATTGGACCAAGGAGCCCTGGATAAGCTGGCTCCCGCACTAAGCTCGAGTTTCGCCATTTTCCGGCGGGCTGGCCGGCCGAGCGGCTGTCTTTGATCCGTCGCATGCCGCTCGGTAGCCTAATGGGTCTCTACACTCACTGTTTGAAGTTAGCGCAGGAATAAGCCCCCGCTTATTCAGGATTAGGCCATGGACCTTATTTCTCGGGACGGAAGGCGGCGGTCGGGGTTCGTCGGTCTCTCCTGGAAGGTGGGAAGCAGAAAAACGGGAACCAAACGCTTCCTTCGGACCGATACGTTGGGGGACAATGAGGCTGTACGCGCTTGGAGCAACCGGCCATGTGTGAGCCAGGAGATGCGATAAAGAGGTTTGCGGCGCAAGGCACCGCTCAAGCCTTCGAGCAGTTTGTAAGAGGCACTTCAGGTCCGCTCTTGCGGTTCCTGGTGCGACTTTTGGGGAGCTGCGACCGCCTGCTTCTGGAAGAAATCACCCAAAGTGTGTACATAGCGGCTGCGCAAAGGGCCTCCTCTTACAAAGGACCTTCAGCTTTGGCTTGGCTTTTTGGAATCGCTTTCAGGGAGGTGCTTTCCCACCGCCGTGCTGCTTTCCGCATGAGGGCGCGGGAGGTGATTGTGTCAGAGGAAGAGCTTGCAGGTCTCAGGGCCGCACAGGATTCAAAGACTTCTCAGCCTGAGAAGTATGCTCAGAGGCAGGAGCATCTGGAGCTTTTGAAACAAGCGTTGGAGAGCCTGGAGCTGCGGGATCGCCTTCCCCTTGAGCTCGTTTACCTCGAAGGCCTTTCGTACAAGGAGGCGGCCCGTGTCCTTTCGTTGCCTCAGGGCACAGTTAAGTCTCGGATCCACCGGGCCTTGCAAACCTTACGCCGTTCGCTGGGCCCTCTCAATGCAGCACCATGTATTTCACTTTTGATTCCGCCGAATGCAGAACGAATAGGACCTGAGATTCCGCTTGATGCGGAAGCATGCGCCGGCACATGGATAAGCTCGGCTCTGCGGGCGGCAGCCGCCGGAAGCGGCGCTGCACGTGCTTCGACTTCTTATGGAATCTCTGCTTTAGCAGGGAAAAAGGCGCTTGCGGTGTGTGGAGCTGCAGTTGCTTTGCTCCTTGCGTTAGGTGCGCTGTGGCTTTTGGATTCTGTTTCCGGAAGCCGCGGATCGGAAGTTGAGAAACCCCGCGAGCTTGCCCTCCCGCAAGCGCTCGCCGGGCAACCCCTTTCCCGGGCGGAAAACTCGGGGCCGGAGAAAAGCCTCAAAAAACCTGCTTCTAAGACTGCTCTTCCAGGCCGCCGAGTTGAAAAGGGTTATGTGTGGGTGAGGGGAGTTGTATTTGATGCGCAAGGTCGCCCTTTTCAAGGCGTTTCGCTCCGCCTTGACAATTCTTGCGATCAGGTAAGGTATTTCCCGGGAGATCCGATTCAGTTCGGTAAGTGGCTGCGTGCGTACTGCGTACCGGCTCTTTCAGGGGCGGACGGGAGCTTTGAGGTCGCTTTCCCGGTCCGGGGACCTGCTGAGAAGCACCTTCGTTCCGAAGACAGGCGGATCGCCTCAACAGAGCACTACATCCATTTGATAGCCACTGCACCGGACGGCCGGGTGCGCCGGGTAAGGCTGCACACAAGGCCGGTGGATCCACCGTATGTTGAGATCTCATTCGCGCCGCTCGGCCGCATTAAGGGGCAACTGTTATGGCCTTCGGAGCCTCCCTCGGGGGCGGATATTCACGTCGTGGGTGTTTTCTATGACGAGAGGCCCGGCAGGTACGACTACTTCGTACGCACCGGCGTTAGCCCAGACGGTTCTTTTGAGCTTAAAGATCTTGAGCCCGGGAGGTGGCTGCTTTACATTTTGGGGCTTCCGCAAAGTTGGACTTTGAAGGAAAGGGGGTTGGCATGCGAGGTTCTCCGGAACCAAACAACGCAGGTCAGCATTCCGCTTAAACCGAAGGAAACCCTTTCCGGGAGAATAAGCTCACCGGGTGGGTACGGGGTTTTCGGCGCAACTTTGCGCTTGCTTGACGCAAGCGGCCTTGAGCTCCAGAGACTCTCTTTGCCGCCTACCACTAAGCTTATTGATTTGACAAGCGGAAAGCCGGTGCACGGCAGAAAGGCTCTGCCTGAAGGGTTGAGACTCGTTCTTGATATATCTGCGGAACCGACCCCCTTCGGATTCACTGCCGCAACTCCCCCCGGACGGTACACACTTGTGCTTGAAAATCCTGAAGGCGGTCCGAGCGAAACATTCGGTCCTTTCCCTGCACCGGCTCAGGACCTTGAGCTTCGCTCGAATTGGGATCCTGGTGCATGCGTTGTTGTAAAAGCATCGAATCCCGAGAAACTTGCGCCGTGTAGGGGCCGCGTCGTCTTATTCTCAGGGGACAAAGAAATCGCAAGCAAGAGGATGCGGCTTCGAGCAGGGGAAGAGGGTACTCCTTCTTCTTACCTCACCGCGTTTTTCGGGCTTCCTTCAGGCGAGTACGCAATTGAGGTGACTGTGGAAAAGCAAAGCCGCGGGATCGGT
>CAZGYL010000087.1:0-11968 GCA_964529985.1 uncultured Planctomycetia bacterium
TTGCGTAAGCGTTTATGCCGGCTACCCGCCTCGTCCCTTGGCCCGGGGAAAAGGACCCGGCTGGGTGGACGAGTACGGCCTGTTTTGCTTTCTGCGGGGTCCTCTCAGCCAGCAAACAGTGAGGCGGCAATGAGCACGGTGGGCGCTCTGCTTCTCTTGCTTGCGGGCCTCCAGCTCGCCGTCAAATCGCTTTTCCGCTACCGCACCTGGAAGGACCGCGGCCTGACCGTACTCGTCCTCCAGGCCGCCTTACTGATCGTGCTTCTTGCCTGGGGTGAGGCGGTTTATCGCATGGCGGCGCACTTATACAGCATTATCCCGGGCTCGGGATTGATAGTGCCCGCCTTCTTCTGCCTGCTGGGCCTCTTGGGTTGGGATGCCTTTCTAATAGCTTTCTTCTTTCTTGTCTTGCAGCCCGATCTTCGTCTCTTCGCTGCAGCGGCTGCACCTATGATCCTGGGGAACATTCCAAAAACGCTCTTCCTACTTTTTACCCTACCGCCTCAGGAACCCCGCGGAGCGCCGCCGAAAATCCCTTAAAGATGGCCTGGAACTACACAATCAGGCAGTCGGTCTGGTGTCGGGTCCGGTCCCGGTCTGCGCGGGCCGGGCTCAGGCGGTTTTCTTCCAGCAGCGAATAAGAAGTTCAGAAGGAAAATACTGTCCCCTATTGTGATTTCCCCGTCGTCGTCGCAGTCCGCCGCATCCGGGCAGGAAAGTTCCTGCGGATCAATCCCGAAAAGATAAAGTAGGATCGAGACAGCGTCGGAAAGGTCGACAACTCCGTCGCTGTTCGCATCCCCGCGAAGGAAAAGCGGTCCGCCCGTTCCTCCGCTCAACAGAGGCTCGAATGTCTGGCTCTCGGAATCCCACCTCAAGGACCAAACAACTCGTGCGGTCCCGTTTTCAATTTCAAAGAGGGCCACACGCGGCGTACGAAGAAGCACAATCCCCGCTCTTTCTTCACCCTGGGTATCCGCCTTATCGGGAAAAGCAAACGCGCAGTATTGCTCGGGTGGCCAAAGCTCCAGTGAGCGCAAGGGAAGCGGACAAATGCCACGCTTAACCCATGACCGCCCGTCTGCCGCTTGAAACCTCAGAGTCCAACTGAGTTGAGGGCCCAGAAGGAGAAGCTCCGAACGAGACCCGCGCGGTAAAGCCAATATGGAACCCCGGCCTGAGCCTGCGTGCTCAAGATCCTTTTCGATCACCTGTCTGCCGAAAGGGATCAGTCGCGGCGTTCCCTCCCTCATGGTCAGCAGGGCAAGACGTAGTTCCCCGATTCCGTAAACAACAAACGCGATGTCATCCGCCGGGCCCCCAAGGAATCTCCCGAAGCGTAATTGCGCCGTTCCCTCGGAAGAACCCCATGGAAGATCCCCAGTCCAACCTTCCTCCAAAACTGCGGTACCACCGAAAAAGCACCCGACCCGATTGCCGTTCACAACAACCCACTCCGAAAGCCCATCGGCCGATACGTCATGGAAAAACCATCTATCGCCGCTCCCAAAAAGCCAAGGACCGCCTGCAGCCGGTACAAAGCCATCCCACCGCTTTGCGATCCGGATACCGCGTTCGCTTGCTTCAAGAAGAACCGCATGGCTTCCGGAGACCGCGAACAGTCGGAGCCTGCCGTCGCAAATATCAGGCGGCACGAAAATGCGGCCCAACGACGGCGCGGGAAGGTCCTCGAAAGACAAAACCGAGCTGTGTTCCGGTCCTTCTACTCCCGCCACAATCAGAACACTTTTCCCACACGGCCACACCAAAGAGGTTCCAAAAAAGCCGCCGATCCTTACAGCAGAAGCAGCCTCCAGGTCGAAAGACTCAAGCGGCTCGGTGCCTGAGCTGCGCTCAAGCCGAAGCCACTGCTCCTTGTGAGGCAACCAGCAGAAAACCGCATTCTGCGAGCGAAGAAGAACGATTTTCTCGTCCTCGGCCCCGGGCACATTGATAAGGCGAATTTGAGTGACAGTTCCGGCCTCTGGATCGGGAAGCGTCGCCTTTCGCTTCAAGCGAAAGCCTTCAGTTGTCAGGCTGTACAGATTGACATTGAAACCCGCGCCTACCGCAATCTCGGGCAACCCGCCTGATCCCTCCAAAGACATAACAGGGCGTTCGAGCGGGGGCGCCTCAACAGAAGGCTCTTCGAAACAACAGGCGACTCTACCCCGATAAAGACCGATTCCATCAAACCCGTTCCGTCTCAGATAACCCCAATCGTTTCTGTCAAGCCAAAGCTCCTCATCAACTTTCCCGTCCGCATTCACGTCCGCCGGATACTTGAAAAGATCAAGCCGACCGTTGCGATTCCAATCGATATTCCAAGGGTGTAAAGGTGCAGTGAGCCGCTTGAAACCCAGAGCCTCCACAACCGATAGTGGAAAAGAGGGGCCGAGACCTTCAGCTTCCAAGAGTGCAACCTCTCGTACCGGCGGCCTGTCCCCGTCCGAAAAATCTAAAACTTCCCCAAGTAGATCTTCTTTCCGAGCCTCGTCCGCCAGAAAGCTCTCCAACTCCTCCGATCGCAAGAGCTTCAGATAAAGAGGATTCATTATCGACACGTAGTTGATTTTATCCTCTTTCGGATCCAGCGCTCCATCGGGCCGCCTGCCCCCGTGCCCCAATCCCAGAGCATGGCCGAGTTCATGCAGAAAAACAGCCGACAACGCGACATCGTTCTCCAGGAGTCCTGAATAGACAACAAAAGAAACAACTCCTGGATTTCGGAGGCCCCCAGAGGCTGCTGCTTCATCACAAAAGCAGTCCGCCTTTCCTGTAACCGTGCTTCCGGCAGCTTCCCGCAATGCGATGACCGCATAGTAGAACACGTTTCTGCGCGTAGAGCGGAAAAACCTGTCATCGTGGTAAAGCCCGTAAAGCGAAGACAACACATCAGCTCCGGCAGCAGGCCTCGTGGTGAATGACGGCTGGTAAGGCAAGAGCGTGCCCCCGCCCGTTCCATCGGCTAGAAAACCCCCGCCGGCTCCTTCTCCTTCAGGGCCTATATCGAAGTGTATGTTGAACCCCCTTCTGCCGAATACCTCCCGCAAGGTCCGGCACATGGAAATAATCCGGGATCCCAAGACATCCCGCCCGCTGCTGCTCAGCATCCAATCGATTTCAACAAAGATATCAGGAGTCAGAGGGTCCGCTCCCCAAAGATGTAGAGGCTCTTCTGCACCTCTATCCGCCTTAGGCGGGACTCCCCAGATCTCCCACGAATCCAAAAGTCCATCTCTGTCTGTATCCGGATTAAAAGGGTCCGTACCCAGGCGGACCTCCAGCTCGTCCGGCACCCCGTCCCTATCCCTGTCCCGGGCCTGCAGGAGCGGAGACATACCGACGATAAGAAGGAAGAGTACCGATAAACGGAAAGACACCGTGCGCAGACCTACCTTCACCCTCGACAGCCCCAGATCCATTATAGGGCGCACCAGCCCCGCCACCTACTCATCCGAACCGCAAAAACGCCACCCCACGTCCTCTAGACCGTCTGTTGACTAGTCGCACAAAAGGCCTAGCGATAACGCAAGTTGCCCCGATGGCAACTTGTTGAAAACAGGACCCTGCCAGCGGAAACCTTGAAATTTTCGACCAGCAAGCGCTTTTCACAATTTCACAACCCGAATTCAACAATCAGTCAACAATCCACATTTTTCTGTAACTTCATATTCTACACAAACTTAGAAAGCCGTTGCGTCACTTTTACACAAACACCCCTGCACCTAGGGGGACTAGTCTCCAAGACTGACTATACTATCCTTTCCTAAAGACACAGACACTTTGGACCTATCGCTACCTTTACTATAAGCAGGCCTTATACTCAGGACCGCCCCTGCTTTCGGTACGAGAGTTGCTGGGAGTTGGGAAGCTGCATTACGGAACCGCGGTCCAAGTAGAGAGGCGGCTGCGTGAAAAAGTGGCGACTGTCTTCAGAACCCTTTGAAACTACGACACTTGGGATCAAAGAAAAGATTGTTTCTGAGGGTGGAAGACGCTTTGGATCCGCGGGCTCCCGGGCGTTGCTCCCCACCTAGTTATTGTATATAATTACGGCTTACGGCCTGAGAATCTATGCTGAATGAGACGCGTCGGCCCGCTGTACGCTGGGAGCGGGTGCGACTGCCGGAGAGACCTAACTTGTTAAAGTGTAAGCACTTAGGGTTTTCCCAGGGCTGTGATGCCCGAGAAGACAAACAGCGAGGGCCGGCACTACGGCCTTTCTTAGTTTACGGCCTCTTCCTCCGGCTTTTTTAAGGGAGAGAAGCTATGCACGTAACTTGTGACAGAATGCGGCTGCAAGAGGCCCTTTCGGTTTTGGGCGGCACTGTGCCGACTCACTCGCCGAGTCCTATATCTGAGGACGTACTTCTGGAGGCGGAAGGGGACAGGCTGAGGCTCAGGGCCAGTGATGGAACTGTGTTTGCGGAGGTCGTGCTTCTGGAGGTAGGCGAGGCGGGTACTGGAAAGGCGGCCGTGCCTTTCGTGAGACTGGCCTCGCTTGTCAGGGAGCTTGAGGGAGAGCAGGTTTCGCTCCGGAGGGAGGAAGGTGAGTACAGCCTCAGCGTTGAGGCGGGCGAGGATAAGTTCGGCATAGTCGGGCACAATCCAGACGAATTTCCTGAAGTTCCGGCTGCAACTGGCGTTGAGGGAGTGGAGGTCGAGGGCGAGACTTTGGCCGAAGGGCTGCGATATGTGGCGTTTGCCGCTTCGAAGGACGCTTCCAGGCAGCAACTTCAAGGGGTGGCTTTCATCTTCGCGGGGAAAAAATTGTATCTGGTGGCCAGTGACGGGAGGCGGCTTGCGGAGTACACGCTGAGCCTGTCAAAGGAATATCCTAAGCGGATTGAGGGTATTGTTCCGCCGAGGGGAGTTGAGACGCTGATTCGTTTTCTTCCTTTCTTAGGTGGAGAGGTGCTGCTGCGCTTGGACCCACAAAGCAAGCAGCTTTTCGTTGAGCACGAGCGGGGCTCTGTTCTCTGTAAGCTGGTGGAGGGACAGATGCCTGACTACCTTTCTATGGTTCCTACGGAGTTTCAGACGACCGTCGAGGGGTCAGCGCGGAACATACTCCAGGCTGTGCGCAAGGCCTCCGTACTTACTACGAAAGATCAATCTGTTGTTTTCCTTGACGTGCGTGGAGGAGCACTTCAGATCAGAGTTTTTTCGCACGATGTGGGGCATGGCGTTGTTCCCGTTCCGGGGGTGGAAGTTCGGGGCGATGAGGTGAGCCTTGGGTTTACCGTAGGGTTTCTTGCCGATGGGTTGCGAATTCTCGGCGATGAGCCGGTTCGAGTGGGGTTGAACGCGCGCGGCGGCCCCTCCGTCATGCATGGGAGGAGGAATTTCAGGTATGCCTTCATGCCGGTCGTTTTGCGCGGGGAAGCGGTATGAGGAAGACGGAAAGCGACTTCTTACCTCTGAGGAAGATCATCCGCAGGCTGATCCAAGATCTGCGGAACGAGGATGGAGCCGAACTACGTATGGAAATAGAGCGCGTTTGGCGGGTTGCAGCCGGGGAGCTGGCCGCTGTTACGCGCGTTCGGTCGGTGCGGAAAGGCCGTGTGGTGATTGAAGCTGAGAATTCGAGTGTTCTTGCTGAGGCAAGGCAATTCTGCGCGGATCGATTCCTCAGCGGGCTTCGGGAAGCCGGCCTTTCGGGGATAGAGCGGGTTGTGTTCGAACTTGCCGAAAGTCAACAGGAGGCGGACGGCTGAAAGATGACCGAAGAAACAAAACATGCTGACACATATGACTGGAGAAGTATTAGGGTCCTTGAGGGCCTGGAAGCGGTGCGCAAGCGGCCCGACATGTATATCGGCAGCACCGGGTCTGCGGGGTTGCACCACTTGGTCAATGAGGTCCTGGATAACTCGATAGATGAAGCTCTTGCCGGGTATGCGGACAGAATCTGGATCGTCATAGGCGAGGACGGCACGATCTCCATTAGAGATAACGGTCGCGGTATACCGGTTGAAATTCACCAAGAGGAAGGCATTTCAACGCTCCAGGTCGTAATGACCAAACTGCACGCAGGAGGAAAGTTTGACCACCGTTCGTACAAAGTCTCGGGCGGGCTGCATGGAGTCGGGGTCTCGGTTGTTAATGCCTTGAGCGAGTGGATGGAGGTCGAGGTATTCAGGGACGGCTGGGTCTATCGGCAGATATACGAGAGAGGTAATCCTCTCGGGGAGGTCGAGAGGATCGGGCGGACCGACCGCCGCGGCACGAAGGTTGTATTCAGGCCGGATCCCGAGATCTTTGATACAGTGGAGTTCGATTACGAGCTTTTGCGCAACAGGTCGAGAGAACTTGCTTTTTTGAATCCTAATGTGCGGATCTCCATAAAAGACGAGCGCACAGGTAAAGAGGAAGAGTTTCATTTCGAAGGCGGCATAGTGGCTTTCGTCGAACATCTGAACAGCAACAGAAACCCTATCCACCCTGAAGTTATTTACTTCAGCGGCGAACAGGATACCACTCAGGTGGAAATAGCCATGCAGTACAACGACGGCTATTCCACCGACAATATTTACACTTATGTAAACAATATCCGCACGATCCACGGCGGAACTCATGAAAGTGGATTCCGCTCGGGACTCACGCGCGCTCTGAACAGGTACGGCAAGAAGGAAGGAATATTCAAAGGTAACGTAACTCCCGAGGGAAGAGATTATCTTGAGGGCCTTGTCGCGGTTCTGAGCGTCAAGGTAATGGACCCGAAGTTTGAAAGCCAGACGAAGGTGAAGCTGGCGAACCCGGAGGTGGAAGGGGCCGTTCAGTCCATAGTTTTCGAGCGGTTGAACGAATTTTTTGAGGAAAACCCTTCAACGGCGAAGGCTATTCTGCAGAAGGCCGTAACAGCGGCGCAGGCAAGGGAAGCTGCGCGTAAAGCGCGGGAACTTACGAGGCGCAAGGGGTTGCTTTCGAGCGGAGGCCTGCCTGGTAAACTTTACGACTGCGTGCGCAGGGATCCCGAGGGCACGGAGCTTTTCATCGTCGAGGGTGACTCCGCCGGCGGTTCGGCCAAGCAGGGACGGGTGCGGGAGTTTCAGGCTATTTTGCCTATCCGCGGGAAGATAATAAACGTCGAGAAGGCAAGGCTCGATCGGGTCTTAAACCACCAGGAGGTGCAAACGATAATAAGCGCTATCGGAGCGGGTGTAGGGGACGATGACTTTGATATAAACAAGGTACGTTATGGTAAGATCATTATTATGACCGACGCCGACGTAGACGGCTCCCATATCAGGACTCTCCTCCTTACGTTCTTCTTCAGACAAATGCGGCCTCTTCTTGAGCGCGGCATGGTCTACGTTGCTCAACCTCCGCTTTACCGGGTTGTTTACCGCAACAAGGAATTCTACGTCCACGACGATGCGGCTTTAAGGAATTTTATTCTTGACATAGGTTTAAAGGAGGTGACCTTCACGCGCTCGGGGGCGTCGGATCCCATGCAGCCCGAGCAGCTGAAGAGCGTTCTCCAGTGCATAAACCGGATAGAAAGCTTTGCGGGCTCGCTTGAGAAGAAAGGTATAAGCCTCGGCGATTATTTAGCGCGCGCTCGGGGAACCGAGTTGCCTACGGTGCGGGTTGTTTCAAACGGTATCGAACGCTTCTTTTACAGCGAAGTGGAATACACAGGCTTTATGCGCCAGTATAAGGTGGAGAAAGGTGAAGAAGTGAAGCTCGAGGAAGAGAACGGGCAGGAAGAGACACGTGAAGCCGATGTCAGGGTTACCGAGTACACAGAGGCGCAGCCCCTGGGGAAGCTCCTTGCGGCGCTTGCCGAGGCGGGATTTGCGGGATCCGACTACAGGAGAGGCGAGGACTCTGAGGCTCTGGGCACCGCGCGCGTAGGCAAAGAAGAGCGGGAGGTGCGGGATCTTCGTGAGCTTGCCTCGATCGTCAGGGAGAAGGGACAGGGCTCTGTAAGCTACCAGAGGTTTAAGGGCCTGGGTGAGATGAACGCCCAGCAGTTGTGGGAAACCACAATGAAGCCCGAGAACCGCACTTTGGTGCGCGTGCGTCTTGAGGACGCGGCGCGGGCCGATGAGATGTTTTCCGTACTTATGGGGAGTAACGTCGAGCCGCGGCGTGCGTTCATAGACCGCTATGCTCGCGAGGCCAAGAACCTGGATATCTAAGCTACCGACGGTGACCAAGTGAAGCGGGTGATAGTGGTAGGACCGGGAGCAATGGGGCTCCTTTTCTCCTTTCGCCTTGCAGAGGCCCGCGTTCCTGTTGAACTGTTGGATTACCGTCCCGAGAGAGCCTCACGCATCAACAGAGACGGGGTTACCCTTTTAGAGAGAGTGGGCCAGCGGAAGCACAGGCGCATTCCCTGTGCAGCCGACCCAAAGGCCTGCACTCCCGCACAGGTCCTGATTCTTTGCGTCAAGTCGCACGATACGGAGCGAGCCTTGCGCTCTGCATTGGCCGCGCTTGCACCTGAGGGAATCGTCGTAAGCCTTCAGAATGGGCTTCGGCATGTAGATACGATACGCGCTTACCTTTCACCCTCGCGTACTGTTTTCGGCACGACCGCCCAGGGTGCGACGCTGATCAGCCCGACATGCGTGCGGCATTGCGGGAGCGGTGAGACGCTGCTTGCCGTGGAGGAAGAAAACGGCCCCTCGGTGCGGTTGGCCGCTGATCTTTTTTGTGCGGCGGGGATTCCCGCCTCCGTGGTTGAAGATCTGCCATTCGTGCTTTGGCGCAAACTGCTTTTTAACGCGGCCATAAATCCAATTACAAGTCTTCTTGGTATACGGAACGGGCAACTGGTGCGCATTCCGGCGGCCTGGTCGGTCGCGCAGGCGTGTTTCAGAGAAGCGCGCGACGTTGCAGTGTCGGTCATAGGCCCCGAGATAGCGCAGGTGGGGGAGGAGGAGCTGCAAAGAGTGTGTGAGAGTACGGCGGAGAATCACTCCAGTATGCTTCAGGATATGCGCCGGGGCAGGCGCACCGAAATCGACGCCATCAACGGAGTGATCGTGGAAGAAGGGGCCAGGGTGGGCAAACCCACTCCGGTTAATCGCACGCTCACCGAACTGGTGCGTGCAGCGGTAGAGGCGGGGCGGTGAGGACGAATATCCGGTTCTTCTTTGATCGTGAGGACAAGCGGAGATGACTGAGCAACAGAGAATCCGGGAGCTTGATATCGAGGAGGAGCTTAAGGACTCCTACCTCACTTACGCAATGAGCGTGATTATCCAGAGGGCCCTTCCGGATGGACGCGACGGCCTCAAGCCCTCGCAGCGCCGGATCCTTATCGCTATGAACGACCTCAATCTGGGCCCTCGGGGACGATTTCTCAAGTGTGCGAAGATCGCAGGGGATACGTCCGGAAACTACCACCCGCACGGGGAAAGCGTCGTCTATCCGACTCTGGTCAGAATGGCTCAACCGTGGAACATGCGCTATCCACTGGTTGACGGGCAGGGCAACTTCGGATCCCCCGACGGTGATCCTCCGGCGGCCATGCGTTACACGGAAGCCCGCCTTACCGGCGTTGCGGTTGAAATGCTGGCTGACTTGGACAAAGACACCGTCGATTTCATGCCGAACTTCGACGGCAGGCTCATGGAGCCTACGGTACTGCCTTCAAAGTTCCCGAATTTGCTTTGTAACGGCTCCTCGGGTATCGCCGTCGGTATGGCTACCAGCGTACCTCCGCACAACTTGCGTGAAGTTGTGGACGCTCTGGTGCACCTTGTCGACAATCCCCAGGCCACCGTGCGGGAGCTTATGGAGTTTCTGCCGGGTCCTGACTTCCCTACCGGCGGGATCATCTGCGGCAGGCAGGGGATTCTGCGGGCTTACGAAACAGGCCGCGGGCTCATAACCGTCCGGTCGCGGATTGAAATCGAAGAGCGCGAAGGAAACCGGCACAACATTGTAGTTACTGAGATCCCCTACCAGATAACCAAGGCGAAGATCATTGAAAGCATTGTGGATTGTGTTAAGTCGGGGCGGATACCGGGGATAAGCGATGTCCGTGACGAAAGTGATCAAAAAGGACAACGTCTGGTCCTTGAGGTCAGAAGGGGAGAAGACCCGCAGGTCGTACTCAACCAGCTTTACCGCTTCACGCCCCTGCAGACCACTTTCAGCATAATCATGATCGCCCTTATGGAGGGGCAGCCGCGCACCATGAGCATAAAGCAGCTCATGGAGATCTATATCGGCCATCGATTCACCGTGATACGGCGCAGGACGGCCTTCCTCCTTCGGAAAGCCGAAGCGCGGGCACATATAGTCGAAGGGCTTCTTCGGGCGCTCGATATGATCGATCAGATCATTGCGGTGATAAAGGCCTCGGCCAATCCGCAGGAGGCCGGGCGGAATCTTATGCAGGAGTTCGGGTTCACTGAAGCCCAGGCGACCCATATCCGGCAGATGCCGCTTCAGAGCCTGACAGGCTTGGAACGCGAGCGTTTGCAGAAGGAATACGAAACGCTGATGAAGGACATCTCGTATTGGCGGCAGGTTATGGCCTCAGACGCCGAAGTGTACCGGATTATGAAGGAGGAATGGCTGGAGCTGCGCGAGAAATACGGGGATGACCGGAGAACAACCTTCGCCGAAGCGGTTCTTGAGGTTGAGGATGAAGATTTGATTCCGGAAGAAGCCGTTGTGGTGACGGTTTCGCGCGACGGTTATGTCAAGCGCACGCCTCTTGAACAGTTCAGAAGGCAGGGACGCGGAGGTGTGGGTATTCGAGGCTCCGACACGAAAGAAGGGGACGTGATAAGGAACGTGTTTTTCGCTTCAACCCACGACCACCTCCTTTTCTTCACCAACAAAGGACGCCTTCTTTGGCTCAAGGTATACAACCTTCCTGAGGTCGATAGAACAAGCCGCGGCCGGGCGGTGGTGAATCTCCTCCCGCTGGAAGAAGGAGAAAAGGTGACACAGGAGCTGTGTTTGAAAGAGCTGAAAGGGGGCTACCTGGTTTTTGCAACAAAGCGCGGGCTGGTGAAGCGAACCGAGCTTTCAGCCTACAGCCGTCCCACGCGAGCCGGCATAAGAGCGATAGTGCTGGAGGAAGGGGACGAGCTGATCGCGGTTGAGCGCTGCGGAGAGGAAGACGATCTGATTATGGTTTCAGCCGCGGGGCAGGCTGTGCGCTTTCCGGTTAAGGCCGTGCGGGCGATGGGACGCGTGGCCCGGGGAGTGCGCGGCATGAAGCTGCGCCAGGACGACGCTTGCGTCGCCATGACGGTGGCCAAGGAGGGGCAGTATCTCTTTACGATTTGCGAAATGGGTTACGGCAAGAGAACCCCTGTTTCCCAGTACCCGCGGCACAACCGAGGCGGTCTTGGGGTCAGGGATATTAAAACCGGCGGGCGCAACGGCCGCGTGGTTTCTTCGCTTGCGGTAGGCGAGGAGGATGAGATTCTGATCGTGACCGTGGCGGGCCAGGCCATCCGCAGCCCGGTGAAGCATGTTTCGGCCATAGGGCGGGGAACTATGGGTGTGAGGGTCATTCGCTTGCGTGAGGGGGACCGCGTTGCTGCGGCCGAGCGAATCCCGGCTGCAGCCGTAGCGGAGGAGAGGGCTCACACCGATTCTTCAGGCGAAGGGGAGGATTGAGGCCTTCTTGCCGCCTCAGCCTGCGTGGGTTAAGCTCGCCTTTTCGGGTTATAGGTGTGGGGCGTCAGGGGGCGGAACCGGCTGCTGCGCTTGCGGGGGTATGGGGGTATGGGCCAAGATGGAGGATCGGCCGCTGATACGGACGTTATGACGAACGCAGACACGAAGCCCATTATCGTTCAGAGCGACTTCACCGTGCTTCTGGACGTCCATGCCGGCGGATTCCACCGCGCGCGCGACGAGCTCATGCGGTTTGCTGAGCTCGTTAAAAGCCCGGAGCATATGCATGTTTACAGGATCACGCCGCTCAGCCTCTGGAACGCGGCAAGCGCGGGGCTTACCGCTGAGCACATTATCGAGCGGCTGG
>CAZGYL010000088.1:0-11946 GCA_964529985.1 uncultured Planctomycetia bacterium
ACTCTTTCGCACTTGCGGTACCAAAAACGATTCGGGAGTCTTCCAATGAAAAGACACAGTGCTCATGAAAACACCCTAACCCCTTTCAGGCCCAGCCGGTTCGGCCGTCGGGTGTTCGTAATCGTATGCTTGGCCTTTCTGTGGAGCCTGCCCGGAGGCTGTAGAAAACAGGAATCCCCGGGAGGTAAGCAACGGCTCACCATAGCGGTCATCCCCAAGAGCATGGGAGGCGAATTCTGGGAAACGGTCGAGGCCGGTGCCAGAGCCGCCTGCGCCGAGCTCGGCGTTGAAATGAAATGGGAAGGCCCTCTTACGGAGACGGAAATCGCAGAGCAAAACAAAATCATCGAAAACATGGTCAACCTGGGGGTGAACGGAATCGCTCTCGCCCCGCTTAATCCGAAAGCCATGCGCAAACCCGTTGAAAACGCGGTTGCAGGAGGGATTCCGGTTCTGATTTTCGACTCAGGTATCGAAGGGGCCGCGCACATCTCTTTTGTGGCCACGGATAACGTGAAGGGAGGCAGACTGGGTGCGCAGCAGCTGGCGAAACTTCTGAAACCCGGTGCACGGGTGGTGCTCCAGAGGTTTGTTCAAGGCACGGCCAGTACCGAGAACCGGGCGCGCGGATTCAAAGAAGAAGCTGCAAAGCTCGGGCTTAAGATCATCGCGGAACCGTACGCTGAGGATGCCACTGTAGCCGGGTGCAAGAAAACCGCACTGAACACCCTTGAGCAATTCATCAAGAACGGCGAGCTTCAAGTGGACGGTATCTTCGCATGCAACGACCGCTCGAGCCTCGGGGTGCTTGACGCTCTGGATGACATCCGCAAGAGCGGCATCAAAGTACATACGCGCTATGTAGGTTTTGATTTCTCACCGCGTCTCGTGCAAGGGGTGCTGAGCGGCGCGATCGATGCCCTCGTCGTTCAAGACCCATATCGCATGGGCTATCTTGCAGTAAAGACATTGGTCGCACACCTGCGAAAAGAAAAAGTCCCTCGCTATATAGACACCGGTGTACGGGTGGTCACCAAGGAGGCCCTACAGAAAGATCCGGAGCTGCGCAAGCTGGTGGGCTTGAAGTAAAGGAGGGGGTGTGTCGCCGGACGCAGTTTCTGCAGCCGCCCCGCGGCTGCGCATGGAAAACGTCCACAAGCGCTTCGGGGCCACATATGCCCTTCGAGGCGTGAACTTAACCGTTTACGCCGGAGAAGTCGTCGCTCTTGTAGGAGAAAACGGTGCCGGCAAGAGCACCCTGATGAAGGTTCTCTCCGGAGCCGTACTTCCGGACGAAGGCCGCCTTTACCTTGACGGAAAACCGTTTACCCCGGGAACCCCTTTGAACGCGCGCATGGCCGGTGTGGCCATGATCTACCAGGAGCTTTCCCTCGCACCCCACCTTTCGGTTATGGAGAACATCCTCCTGGGGATCGAGCCCACCAAGGGTCCCTTTATCAACAGGCGCGCCATGCAGGCGAAGGCGCGGCGGGCTCTTGCAGAGGTCGGGCTTGTGGATCTGCCTCTTACGGTGCCTGTGCGGCAGTTGCCTCTCGCCAAGCAACAGCAGGTGGAGATCGCCCGGGCAATGGCTATGGATGCCCGGATACTTGTCTTCGACGAGCCCACAAGCAGTCTTACGCAACGCGATATAGCTCTTCTGTTTGACCTGATACGCAGGCTCAAGCGGCGCGGTCTGGCGGTGGTTTACATCTCGCACTTCCTGGAAGAGGTCAAGGAAATAAGCGACAGAGTTGTGGTTCTACGCGACGGTCAAACAGTCGGCGAAGGCCCGACACGCGAGCTTTCCACCGATCGCATCGTAACGCTTATGGTGGGCCGCGAAATCCGGGACCTCTATCCCCGCTCGCCGCGCACTCCCGGGGAGGTGGTTCTTGAGCTTCATAATTTCGGCGGCCGGAAGAAGCCCGTCTCGGCCGACCTGGAACTCAGGCGGGGGGAAGTCGTCGGTATCGCAGGACTTGTAGGTGCCGGGAGAACGGAGCTTCTCCGCGCGATTTTCGGCCTGGATCCCGTTGTGCGGGGAGAGGTAAGAGTCTTGGCCTACAGAGGGCCGGCCCCACCCAGGGTCAGGTGGAGCCTGGGTGTGGGTATGGTAAGCGAAGACAGGAAAAACGAAGGCCTGGCGCTGAATCTGAGCGTAGCTGAGAACATTACTTTGCCTCACCTGGAAGGACAGGGTCCCTGGCGTTTCGTTCTGCCTTCAAGGCTTGCGGAAGCAAGCCGCCGGTGGATCGAAAAGTTGGACGTAAGGTGCCGCTCGCCCTTTCAGCGCGTTGTGGATCTTTCAGGAGGCAACCAGCAAAAGGTGGCGGTCGCCCGCCTGCTTCACGCCGACGTCGATGTGTTGCTTTTGGATGAACCCACCCGCGGAATCGATGTAGGCTCGAAAGCGCAGCTTTACCGCTTGATCGATGAGCTGGCTGTCGGGGACCCCGCTTCGGGCCGCAAGCCCAAGGCGATCCTTATGGTCAGTTCCTATCTGCCGGAGCTGCTGGGCATATGCGACCGGATCGCCTGCATGTACCGCGGCAGACTCACCGAGGCGAAACCTGTCTCCGAGTGGACCGAGCATAGTCTCATGCTGGCTGCAACAGGGCAAACGTAAAGGAGGAAAGGTGAGCGAAGAGCAGAGCCGTACAAGCGTACTCAGTGCGATATGGCGCTCGAAAAGCTTTGCCGTACTGGGCAGATTCCTGGCTCTCGGCCTTGTTTTCCTGCTCTTTTGCGCGCTTGTCGAAGGGGGGAAATTCTACAGCATCCGGAATCTGGAGAATATTCTCAGACAGTCGGCGGTCTACGCGACTGCGGCTCTCGGTATGACCATGGTCATCGTCTCTGCGGGAATCGATCTTTCCATCGGGTCGACGATAGCGCTTTCGGTCGTTGTGGTCGCCGCTGTGCTGAACATCAATTGGACTGAGGTGGACCAGGGCCAGACGCAGACGATTTACCTGCTGCATCAGTATCCGACGCTTCTTCCCATAGCCGCAGTGCTTGCGGGTGTAGCGGCCGCAACACTGGCCGGATTATTGAATGGAGTTACGATCGTCTACCTGCGCCTCGTTCCCTTCATTGTAACGCTCGGTACAATGGGCGTTTTCCGCGGGCTTGCAAAAGGCATAGCTCACGAAAAAGACATTTACCCGCCTGAAGACACTTGGATCTCTTCGATAATGGATCCCACGGTCTCAACGTGGCACCGCTGGTTCACGGGCGAATCCCAGACCCCTCCTTCCGGCCTTGGTTGGCTCATCCTTCCGCCCGGCGTGTGGCTTATGATAATAGCCGCCCTGTTCGCCGCACTTCTGCTCCGCTACACGCGCTTCGGCAGACACGTGTTTGCCATCGGTTCCAACGAGGAAACCGCAAGGCTGTGCGGCGTGCCTGTCGGACGCACGAAAATTCTTGTTTACACACTGGCCGGATTCTTCGCCGGACTTGCAGCCCTCATGCAGTTCTCGTTCATAGGCGGCATAGGCCAGCCGAACACCGCGATAGCTTACGAGCTTTTCGTGATAGCTGCTGTGGTGATCGGCGGCGGCTCCCTTATGGGAGGCGAAGGTTCGGTTCTCGGATCCGTTCTCGGTGCGTTGATCATCACCATACTGAACATGGGGGGACAACAAGCGGGCTGGCCGCGCTGGGTCCAGGAAATGGTCATCGGCGCCATTATCATTGCGGCCGTCACGGTGGATCAGATACGCCTGCGCAGGAGCGCCGCCTGAGCAAAGCGGTCGAACAAGAGACGGGAGACCTGAGTTATGAAGAAGTTTTTGCGGAAAATTCTTGAGCTTCTGGAGGATCTTTCGGAAAGCTGCCTTTCGCTCTGCGGGGGCGTCCTCGGGTTCGCGCCGCCGGCAACTTCAGGGGACGGCGGGAAAGGGGGCACGCAAACGCCCCGGCCGGTTTACGGTCCCACCAACCCCTCACCTGAGGAGTTCGACCGCATGGAGGTCAAGCGCTTCGCTGCGGTTATCGGACTTGTGCCGGAAAAGGAGCAGTACTACCGCGAGCTTCATGCCGAGGTATGGCCGGGGGTGCTGAAACGGCTCCGGGACTCCAATATCCGCAATTACTCGATCTATATAGCGGAAATCGAAGGGAAGAAATACCTTTTCAGCTACTTCGAGTACACGGGCCGGGATTTTCAAAGCGACATGGAGAAGATCAAGCAGGATCCGACCACGCAGCGCTGGTGGCGGGAGACCGAGCCTTGCCAATTTGAGCTGCCGAACCGCAAACCCGGTGAACACTGGACGAGCCTCGAAATGGTCTTCCTCATGGAGAAGTAGCGCCTCTTGCCCGCTCACCCCTCGATCAGGTACTATGAGATGACCCTGGAACGAGGAGAAAGGCGGAAATGCTGCACCGCCTGGTCATGAGGATGACGCAAAAAGGAGGCCACCGTGGCGGGGCGCAAGACACCTGAAGGCGGCGGATTTTTGCATGTTTTTCTTTTTGTGACTCCGGCGGTCTTTCTTGCGATCTGCGCCGCCGGCTGCGCTGTGCTGCATTCAACGAATGTGCCGGCTATAACCCCTGAAAATCAGCCGTTTCTTCAGGCCGCCGATTTGGCGAAACTCGACCTGCCCGGATTCCAGGAGCTCTTCGGGTCTGAGGAAACCCCGATAACCGAAAGACTCGCTGAGATTGACGCACGCAGGAAAAAGGATTTTCTGGGCGGCGTTTTCGTGTTTAACTCTCAAGGAGCAGCCTCTGTAAGGCTTTACAGGGACAACCTTTCGCTTCTTGCCGGGCTGAACGATGTGCTCGGTTCTTCGGTTGAAACCTTCCAGCTCGGCCCGCTCACCGAAGAGTTCAAGATCCCGTGGTGGTACTACGAGGGGCCGCCTGTAACCGTAGCTTTTACCTATGGAAACGCGCTGGTTGTCATGCGATCCAACGTGCTCAACCCCCAAGAAGCTGTGACAAAGGGCTTGGAGCTTGCAAAGAAGATAGCGGCCCGCCTGCTTAGGGCCTCAGGAGGCAAAGTATTTCAAAGAGCCGGCTGACCCCTGCGCGGCTGTAAACCTTGGAAAGCCCCCCGACTCCGATTAGACTTGCCTTAAGAGTGCTTCAGGCCCAAAACCCTGGGAGAGGGGCTCCCTATGGGCGGCAAAACCTGGATCCTGCTTCCGGCCGTCTGCTTGAGTTTTGTTCTGGGATCGCTTGTGGGGTACATAGCAGGTCGTTACGCTGCAGGCCCCATGTGCAAGGTGCCGGGAGACTCGGGACCGTCCTTCCAGCCTCATTCACCCGGTAAAAACTCACCTGACAGGGAAGGAGACTTTTTCTCTCTCACCCCGATCGACCACCGCCGACCTCCCGGCCCTGCAGCGGATCGGCCGCAGCACCCGGATTTTGGAGAACCGGAGCCCAACCCGTTTCTCGGGGAGCCTTTGGACCGGCTGCTTGCTGTTGTGAACCGAGAACCTTTCAGCGAAGAAGAACGCCGGGATTTCCACCTCGCTCTCCAAGCGCTCACCGATTTGGCCCGCAGGCAACCTGAACTGGCTGCAGCTCAGCTCAAGTCGCTCAGGAGGCATGAAGCTGTGCGTGCGCTCTGCCGGGCGCTCGCAAACTCGGGCAGCCAAGTCGGGCTCTCAGCCGTAAGTTCCTATATCCTGGATTCCGGGCAAAGTACGGATCTGCGGGTTGAGGCCGTTTTTGCTCTCGCCGACCTTCAAGGGCAAGCTCAAGCGGCAGGGCTCCAAACCTTGCGTTCCCTCATGCAGCAGGTCCTGCCGCGCGAGCTCCAGCACGCTCTGTGTGAAGCTTACGGCCGGAGCGCAGGGAATAAAGCCTTTGACGGGCTCCTTGAGGTGCTCTCCGATCCTTCGACCGCTTTGCGGCCGGAGGTTGTTCTGGAAACGATCGGCAGCTTCGGTAAGCCGGGAAAGGACGTGCAAACCCTGCTGAGCCTGCTTAACGGCACTTGGCCGCCCGAAGCTCGACAGGCGATCCTGCGCTCTGCGGCCCGAGCCGCTCGATCCACCGGCGTACTTCTTGACCTCTTGTCTGAGCCGCCCCCCGGCGTTGAGAGGGCGGGGGTTGCAAGAGCGCTTGCTGAAGTTGCTGGAAGAATGAAAGTCGATTCAGAACGGGTACTCTCGTTCCTTGAAGCCGACGGCGATCCGAGGGTACAAGCTGAGCTTGCAAGAGCTTTGGTGCGCAGCGCCGGGAAAGAGGCGCTGGACAAGCTGATTGAGCTTGCAGGGGAGGGCACCACCCGAATCAACCCCGATGCTTTAGCCGCCGCCATGGTTGAAGCTCCCCGCAGGGAGCTTGTTCCTTCCATGCTCGGGCTCCTGGACAAATTGAAAAACTTCGACCTGGCCTACCGTCTCGCTGAATCGGTGATTTCGGCAGGCGGCCGCGAAGGGGCCGACGCTTTGCTCAACCTGGTGAGAGAGGGGCGCCTGCAGGGGGAGCGGCTCTTCCCGGTTCTGGGATCGCTTGCAGAATCAGCAACTCCTGAGGACGCGCCCAGGCTCCTTGAACTCCTTAACGGCATGCGCGATAGGGAAGGGGCCATGGCAGTGCTTAAGGCCGGCGTGCGCCTGGCTCCTGAAACAACCCTGGAGCGCTGCTTGGGTCTTCTTGGAAACGAACAGGCCCCGCCCGAGCTGCGGGCCGCTGCAGCGGATATCCTCGGACACGTTGAACCCGAACGCTACGTCTCTGAGATCACGCAGGCGCTTGAACGCGAGAATTTCGAGCCCGCCCAGCGTGAGCTTGCCGCGGCCCTTGCCCGTGCCGGTGAGGAAGGTCTTTCGGCCCTGAAGGACATCCTCTCGGGCGAAGCGCCGGGCGAAAAGAAACACGCGGTTCTGGACGCTCTGGGTGACCCGAGGCTCAGAGAGAAAGCAAAAGTGTCGGTTCCGCTTCTCGTTCAGGCCCTCATTGGTGATAAAGATCCCGGGGTGCGGCTCCATGCAGCCGACATCCTGGCCGACCGCTTTCCGGATCAAGCGTCTCAGATCCTCGGGCAGGCATTGACGCGGGAGCAGGACCCTGAGGTAAGAAGGCGGCTCTCTGAGATTCTCGCCCGCAGGAAATAAGGAACGGCCGAGGCCTGTTTCTATAAACCCTCCTTATTCAGTTCACTGTCATCGCTGAGCACTATCAGAAGCTCCTCGGTATCGGTGCTTTGCGGAGAGAAGACGGTTTGTTGCACCTGAACCTCCCGGGGTGCTGAAACTGGCTTTTTGCGCCGCGGTTCCTGAGGCTTTTCCTCAGCTTCTCTTGCCTCTGGTCGTTGAGCCTCTTTAAGCTGAACCTTTGATTCAATCTCCGGTTCAAGTGCCGGCGGAGCCGCCTGAGGAACTTCCTCTTCCACCGCCGGTCGCTCGGCAACGGCTTCCTGCAAGGCGCTCTCCGCTTCCTGAGCGTGCACCTTTGAAGTCGCTTGTTTCAACTCCTCGTACTGCTTCTCAGACCAAAATGGCTCAAAACCCAGGTGCAACGTTACAGCGCGCACGCAATCAGCGAGAAAAAGTCTGGCCTCTCTCGAAGTCGGCCACCTTCCGCGGCCTATCCGCTGGAGGGCCCTTGCAAGGAAGCGGGCGTCGCGCTGAGCCCGCGGTGCGTTCATGCTCTGGAGCTTCAGCAGCAAATCGGCGGTCAGGTGCACCATATCTCTTAGCGCCCTGACTTCCGCCCAGCCGGGTTCGCTCAGAAGCCCCCATAAACCCTTAAGCAACTTGAGAGCTTCGTCCCGCACTCCGGTCGGGGCCTCCCCATGGGGATTCCTTGGGAAATCGGTGGGATTCGTCATGAAATCGATTCTACCGTTTTACCGGACCATGCCAAGAGGCACCATCGACCTCTCATTTGCAGCCCTGACCCCCCGCAGTCCTTGTTTCTCCCTTCTGCAGCTTGTACATTTTTCTTCATAAGGCGGTTCTTCCAAGGCACTTGCTCTAAGGCAGTTTCTTTAAGGTAGCTGTTTTGCTCGTCGAACCGCACTTCGGGTCGGCCGTTCGGATTGATTAGCGGAAACGCTCCGGGGAGGAACTCTTGGCAGCACCGAGTCACTTGCCTTCTGTGGTCGCCGTTATCATGGGCGGCGGCCGCGGAACGCGCCTCGATCCGCTGGTACGGCTGCGCTGTAAACCGGCTGTGCCGCTTGCAGGCCGCTATCGTCTCATTGATGTGCCCATCTCCAACTGCCTGCACTCAGGGATCAACCGCATTTTTGTCTTGACGCAGTACAACTCCAGGTCTCTTAACAACCACGTCACCAGGACTTACCAATTCGGACCGGTCTCCCACGGCCGGGTTGAGATCATCGCAGCAGCACAGAGCTTGCAAAGCGAAGCTTGGTTCCAAGGAACGGCCGATGCGGTAAGGCGCTGCCTCCCGTACATTCACGAGCACAACACCTCCCATGTGCTTGTGCTCTCAGGGGACCAGCTTTACGCCATGAATTTCCAGCACCTGCTCCGCACGCACCAGAAAAAAGACGCCGAACTTACAGTCGCCTGCAAGCCGGTAAGCCGCCAAGACGCCCCGCGTTTCGGCATCATGCGGACGGACTCAGACGGCAGGATCGTTCATTTCGTGGAGAAGCCGAGCTCGCCCGAGGAACTGGAGCGCGTGCAGAGCTCAGACGGCAGCTATCAGGCGTCCCTTGGGATTTACCTTTTCAACCGCGAAGTGCTCGAGCAGGTGCTGCGCGAAGTTCCCGGCGTGGATTTCGGCCGCGACATTATCCCTTACGCGGTTAGAGGACCGTATCGAGTTTACGCCCACTTCTTCTCCGGGTATTGGGAAGACATTGGAACGATTAAAAGCTTCTATCATGCGAATCTCGCGCTTGCAGGACCGAACCCGCCGCTTGACCTCTTCAGCCGGGATTGGATGATCTACACCCGGCCGCGCTTTCTTCCGCCTTCCAAGATCGAGAACAGTACCATTGATCAGGCGCTTGTGGCCGACGGCTGCCGGATCCGAGGCGCCTCGGTGCGCAACAGCGTTATAGGCATAAGAACCGTGATCCGTGAAGGCACCACGATCGAAAATTCCATAATCATGGGCGCAGACTACTTTCTGCCCGAACCCAAGCGTCCGCGTACGATTCCGGTGATCGGTATCGGCAGGCACGTAGTATTGCGCAAGGCGATCGTAGATAAGAACGTGCGCATCGGAAACAACGTGCGGATCGTCAACGTCCAAAACCTCCAGAAAGCGGACGGCCAGGGCTGGTGTATCCGCGACGGTATCGTCGTGGTCGAAAAGAACGCCGTGATCCCGGCCGGAACCGTTATATAGGACCACGCAAGGCTGCGGGTTCCGGCCGGGCTCTTCTCTATGACCGTGCGTAATTCGTAGACACGCTTCCGACGCTGGGTGCCCGCATTAGCGGGCGCATCCCCCCCTTCCCCCGAAAGGGGGGGACGGGAGGGGGGGTTATCAAGAGACAGCCGGAAGCCGAGCGGTCCGAGTTCACCTGAACCCTTACGACTCTTGCCTGAGGGGCGTCCGCCCGAAACCTTACGTGCCACATAGGTCTTTCGCTATTTTGACCACAAACGAAAACAAGATTCTACGAATCATGCACGCCTATATAGTCTCGGCCTATTACTTTGATTTCAGCAATTCAGCCGCCACCTTCTCGAAGTAGGCGATACATTTGGCCACATCGGGCATCGAGTTCTCCCAGTTGTACTCGTACTCAATGGAGACCGGCCCCTTGAAGCCCTGCCGGAGCATCTCCTTCATGATCTGCTCAATGCCCGCCGTTCCTGTGCCCCATGGAACGTCATGGGCGTTACGGGCCCTTTTGTTCAGGTCCTTCATGTGGAACGCGACAATGCGGCCGCGAAGCAATTTAAGGCATTCTATAGGATCGAGGCCGGATCGAATCCAGTGTCCCGTATCGGCGCACGATCCTATGTACTTGCTCAGGCCCTTGGTGGCTTTGAGCACTACCTCGGGGTTCCAGTAGCGGCTGGGCTTGGGGTGGTTGTGAAGCCCCACTTTGATGTCGTACTCCCGGCACAATTTGTCGATCATCGGAAGCAGTGAAGGTGCGGGCTCTGATTGAATAACCTCAATGCCCATGACTTTGGCGAAATCGAAAACCTTCCGGGCCGAAGCTTCATCCGATCCCAAGGACGTGACTCCGAAGGCGACCAGTTTGATCCCCGCCCGATCGAGCCAGATCTTCACGGTTGCAAGGGCTGAAAGAGGCAGGTCAGGTCCCATTTTCAAGTCGCCCAAGCTGCCTCCAAGCCTCTGTCCCGGAAAAGCCTCGATATACCGTAAGCCCAGTGCCTTGGCTTTCTGTACGGTCTGGTAGAACGTGAATCGATTGAACGTCCAAGCTTGAATGCCCAACTTCCACCCGAGCTTCTCCGAAGCGGTGGGTGCAGGGGCTGCACACAGATTCAGAACGGTTGCAAGCAACATGGCTCCGCACAACTTCTCTTTCATGGCAGTTCCTCCTGTACCACGTTCTACGCACAGCGATCTACGGCGATCCGGCGGCCCACGGCAGCCGTCCGGACTATTGTACCCCCAGCCGCACCTCCGAAAAAAGGGGCCGAAACGGCTCTACTGAAACGCCAGGGGATCGTGCAGAGCCTGGTCCAAGGTGGACACCGCAAGGGGGTAAGCGGATAATGGTGGCCTTCGCGGGAGGAGCTTATGGCGAAAGGATCAGAAGCACGCAGAAAGAAACGTCTTGAGAAGAAGCGGGCCAGGCGCAAGGAGAAGCTCAAGCAGAAGCACCGCAAAGAATACATTCCGCTGAGGGAGTGCCCGCTTCACGGCGCATTCATCAATCCGGATTGGGAAGGGTCGCGTTTAGCGAGGATATTGCTCAGCCGCCGGCACCCCGACGGTTCGTACGTGGCTGTTGATTTCTTAGTGGATTTGGACGGCTTCGGCCTGCGTGACTGCTCCTCCGTGCGCCGCACGACTCTTGAAGCCCTTGAAAATTTTATTGAGCGGGAAAAACGGGTGCCGATAGATGCGGCCGTCGCCTCTGCGCTCGTCCAGGAAGGTGTGCGCTGGGCGAACCGCTACCGCTTTCCCCTGCCTAAAGAGGCGCGGAAAGCTCTCGAGCTCCTGCCGCCCCCCGCCAGGTGCCCTGTTGAATTCGGCCGCGACGGCGAGCCTTATCTGCGGGGTGATGAGGCCGACATCAGGCGCCGTGTGCAGGCGGCGGGCTATCAGGTGGAAGACTTCGAGTGCGAGCTTTTCCCTTCGCGTCGTGCAGAGCAGGTCCTGTACTTTGTAAGTGAAGATTACCTGCGCCAAGCCGATCGAAACGATCCTCTCGTGCGGCTTGAGCGGCTAGCAAGCTTGGCCGACCGCTATGCGGCGGAAGGCCAGATTGAGAAGGCTGAAGAGCTCCATTCGACCATGGAGCAGCTCGCGGGCCAGTGCAACCGCTTGGCTGACTTCCTCAGGTATCTGGCCCAGTTCCAGCAGAGACAAGAGAGAATGGAGCAAGCTCTGAAAACCTACGAGCGTATCGTGGAAATAAGCGAGGAAGGCGAGCCCAAAGCGCTTGCCAGGCTGGATCTGGCAGACTACATGCGCTACCTGGGAGATGCTTTAGGGGCCGACGAAATCTACCAAAAAGTGCTCGCGCAGTTCCCGGACTTCCTTGAGGCGCATCTTCGTTACGCCCGTTTCCTTTACAACGCGGCAAGGCGCGAGGAAGGGAAACAAAAATACCGGGAGATTATTGAAAAGCTGGCCGATCGGACTGAAGCCTCTGAGTACCTGAGAAAAGCATACCAGGAGCTCTACAGTATACTTAAGGCCGAAGGTGCGAAATCCGAGGCCAAGGCACTTTACAAAGAAGCCAAGAAACGACACCGCATGAGCCTCAGCTGACCATGCCTTACCAAACTCCTTACGGAATGCACGATATTCTGCCTGAAGAGCAGGCCTATTGGCGGCTGCTTC
>CAZGYL010000089.1:0-11843 GCA_964529985.1 uncultured Planctomycetia bacterium
CGACATTGGTCTTTCGCAGTCTTGACCGCGAACGAGAAAAGGATTCCACGAATCACGGACACTTATATAGAAAAAACGGCCGGAGGAGTCTCCGGCCGAATCGCTTTTTCTGGGGAGAGAGACGGGATTCGAACCCGTGACCTCCAGGGCCACAACCTGGCGCTCTGACCGACTGAGCTACACTCTCCACCGCAAACTTCTAATCGTACCGGTGCGGACGGCTCTGTCAAGCCGCGCGTCTTTACCGTTCGGGCGAGCCGAGAAGCGCGAAAAGGAGGATATTTGCATTGACAGCCCGGCTCTCCACCACTTCGTTCCCCGTACAGCAACAGCAATCGGGGAGGGAGTCGGTGTCGTTAAGCCCGGCGTCACAATAAACAAGGGCGATCCTCCCCTCAAATCTTAAGGCATGAAGCACCCCCGTGCCGCCGTTCTTGAGCCTGAGCGGCCAAGTCTGAAAGAGAACTCGGTAGAGGACGTGATCCCCGGGAAGCTCCTGAAGAACCGATTCCGGAAAGATTTTCTCTATTTCTTCCCTGAATGCACGGTCCCAGGCCGGTGAAGAGCAACCTGCAGAAGCCAGTACGAAACCTCCGCCCTCTATGTACCGCCTGAGCTGAGTCCGTTCAGCTCCGGTGAACTCGAAGTAACCTTCGCCGCTCAGCACGCAGAAAGGGAATCCCAAGAGCTCCGGGTTTGAAAGATCCAAGGTGATAAGCCGCGGGGGGACAGGCACGCTTGTCTTATGGGCAAGAAGCTCCAAGAAACTCTCGCTGAAACACCGCGCGGAATTGCGGTCCCCGTATCGCAGAACCGCAAGCGCGATCGCCCCCGGCCGGTTTGAGACCTTCGGCGTTACGCGGCGGTCTTCCGAGCTCTGCGCGCTCAGAAGGAGTGCCGCAGCCGCCAAGCCTAAAGAACCGCTCAAAAAAAGTCCGGTGTGTCTCCCTTTCATAAGCCTTTTCCATGTGCAGGTCGTGATTTTCCGGTGATCCGCTTCAGGGCCCTTTCGTACTTCTTAACCGCAGCCTCCCAAAAACTCCCTGAAAAAGAAAGCTTGCGCGGCAGCTTAGGTGCCCCCAGCGATAGCCCGCCTTTCAAAGGCTCCGGCGGTGCGGCCGGCTTTTTCTCGGCTTCCACTCCGGGGCCCCACAGTACAATCTGAGTGTCTTGCGCAAGATCGAGCTTACGCCGCTCTTCAAGTCCCGCAGCAAGGGCTCGGAGAAGGTCGGCCAGGCTCACAGGCCCGAGCACCCGCCTTGAGGCGAGAAATTTTCGAAGAGGATCAAGCCCGGTGTACACCTTGCGGGCTGACTCCAGCGCCGAGTCCCTGTCGCCTCCCAACATGGCCACAAGTGCTCGTGCCGCAGCCCTCCTGAGTTCCGGCGCCTGGAGAAAACCACTTACTTCTCGTGCTGTTTTTTTGTAGCGGAGAGGAGCTTCAGCAAGAAGTTTTTTCGGAACTTCCACGATTGTATCGCGGATCGAGCGCTGCGAGTCGGAAAGCTCACCCGGCGGCCTTCCCGCACTGAGCTCCTGAATCACGGCAAGCTGCTTTTCCGGCAGGCTGCTTACCCGGGCCAGCAGCAGGAAGAAGGGCTCCGCCTGTGCGGCTTGCCGGGCCTCGCCAAGGAGCTTCTCCAGGATGGCCCGCAGCTCGTCGACAAAGTAGCTCAGGCGCGAAAGCCATTCCCTGCGGCGTGTTTCGGGAGGCACGGCCAGGCGTCTCAAACCTTCGGCGCGCTGGAGTATGGGCGCTGCGAAAGAGGCCTCTCCTTCAAAGAGAGGATCGGCTTTGAGTTCCGAAAGGGCCGCAATGAAAGCCTGAAGATCGGATTTCAAACCTGAAAGCGCTTGATCGTTCAGTACCTTCTGAGCTCTTAGTTCCACAAGACGCTTGTGGACTTGCAGGAGCCTTGTCTGGAGCGCCCTCAAGCGCTTAAGCAGAGCCCGAAGCGCTTCGGCCTGGCGCAGCAGCTTAAAAGCGCGCGCCGAAACGGCGCGGACCACGCGGGCGGCTTCCGGCGAACTGTTGGGCCGGGGCTTTCTTATGTCGCGGGCCGTTGCCGTGAGCAGTAGTTTCGCGACTTCTCCGGGAGGAATCGATAGCTTGTAGAGCGCGGTATACGTCCGCGCTCCGCCTGCCTCCCACGTGCGTTTTTTTCCGTCGACTTCGAGTACCAGCTCACTCAGACCCAGGTCGTCACGGGCTGTAATTTCAACCGGCAGCACACTCCCTGCACATGCTATAAGGTAGGGAGGAGGAAAGCGGAAGTCGACGCTCGGAGGTTCGTCCTCCAGGCATTCGAAAAGAAAAGCACGTGTGGAAGGCTCGGGCAGCTTGACTTCAATCTGGAGGATTCCCTGCTCCGAAAGCGTGAACGAACCTTTGAGTTCTCCGTTGCAAAGCTCCAGAGAGTCGCCTGCTATCTCTCTGTCCCCCGAAAGGAACCGCCACCTGCCGGAAGAAGCTCCGGGCGCTTTGACATGAAGCGTAATGTGCGAACCTGAAAGCGCCCGAAACCTACCGCCTTCAGGCCTTACTCTGATCGCAGGCAAGCCCGTGTAATCCGGAGGCTTGCATTCTATGAGCACATCTTCGATGCCCCGGCGCGCAAGAATTCTCACTTTGCGCGGTTCGCTGCGGAAAGGCCCGTCATATACAACGAGCTTGACCGTGGTTCGAAGTTCTCCTGTGGAACCCACCCAGCGGGCCGAGCCTCCCGGAGCCAAGCTTACGGTACGCTTCAACCCGCCCTCTGTTGCAAGTACCACAAGTTGCGGTGAGGACATGACTTGGGGTATTGCAACTTCAACCCGGCAGGATCCCCCTACAGGCAAGGTGAAATTCTCAGGAGGCCACAGCCAAGTTATATGGCCCTTACGAAGAGGAGGGCGGTCCGACCAAGGCGCAAGAACGCGTATTACCTGGTGTCCCAGTGCGCCTTTGTCGAAAGCTGCAGCGTAGGTTATCAATCCAATGCTTAAGGCGATTATTCTCAAAGGCCTTCCGATTCGTAGCTTTGGAGGAGGTAGATTTTCAAGTATTCGACAGACAGCTTCCACCTCGGCCCGGGTCAGGGAGGCATCGCCCCAAGCTCCCGCAGGCGCCTGATAGAGTTCGTAAGCCCCGTAAACGCGGCCCTCGCCTCCGTGATGGTCCAGGTATCGACAGGCCAGTTGATATCTGTTTCGCCATGTTCGAAAGAGCGCAACGAGTGTTATTGCAAAGCCGAGGGCAAAAGCTGAGGCGACGGCCGCGCGAAGTCCACGGTTAAGAGGCCAGAATGCGTCGAAAAGCGCTGTCAAGGCGATTCCAGCAAGAGTGAAGCTGCACCAGCGGGCGAGGATCCCAACCCCCGCGCGGACCGAAAGCCTCCATGCTGTGGGATCAAGGAGCCGCTGGAATTTCATGGCATTCGTTCCACAGCAATCCAAACACAAGCCACAAGCAAATAAAACACTAAGAAGACAAGGGGGCTGTCCCATTGCCACACGGCGGACGTCGGAGTACATCTCTTTGCTTCAGCTTCAAGTCGGTTGCGGAGTTCTTGAAGCGGCCGCCGCTCGGCCGGGACCACCCCGCCGCCGGAAGCTCGTGCTACAGAGGAAAGGAGTGCGTGGTCGGGCGGATCTATAAGGTACTCGGGCCTCCTTTCGCTTACCGAAGCAAATGCTGAAATGCCCTCCGGAAAATCGAAGCGGTAAAGTCCGGGCTTCTCCGGAACGAACATGCCGGATCCTTTGCGGTCAAGCACAAGGGAGACTTCAGTTCCCGGGCCGGAGATTCTGACCTCAGAACCCGGCTCGCCCGTCAAGCGTATCGCCTTAAGCACGGAGTACGAGAGATATTCAGGGCCCGCTTTTCTTCTGGAACGCAATCCGAGAAGCTCAAACACCGTTCTTACAAGCAGTCTCTGGTGGGAGAACTCAACCCACGGCCCGTTTACGATCCCGAAAAGCGCTGTTTTCTTCTCAGGCAAAACGCCTACTACAGCCCATTTCTTACCTGAAGAATCCCTCAGCCATGCAACAGCTCGGACCTGCTGAGACCTAAGAGTTTTTCCTTGAAGGAGTCGCCCGCTGAGTCCTGCAAGTAAAGTGGATCTATAGTCTCGGGAAAGCTCAAAACGCCCCCATACCCAGGGTCCCCACGGGTCCGTGCCATCGGGCAGAAGGGCCCCTGCAAGCAAAAAGACAGGTTTCAACAGCGCTTCCCTGCGCGCTTCAGGCCGCAGGAGATCAAACCATTTTTCGCCCAGGAGAAGGCAGTCTGCTTCTCGAATCAAATCCGGGCCCAGAGGAAGAGGCCGCCGGGTGAGTCCTGTGAAAACCGCCCGGTCGGAGGCCACCGCTTGCAGGGCCTGGAGAACTGGTTCCCCTGCGAGCGCTGACTCATACAGAAGAAAAGTATCCTCCCAACGGGGCTTGCCCGTGATCAGAAGCCACGGCGCTTGAGCTTCGGGCAGACGCGAGACTATGTAAGCCCTGTTGTCTTGTGTATCTTTTTCACCTTCAAGCCTCTTTATCTCAAACTCCCACACAGTGTACGGCTCTTTTGTTGCAACAAGGTGCAGAGTGGTTTCGGCTTTACCGTGCTTAACAGGCAGCAAGCGGCGCAAAAGGAGCTCTTTTTCCATTCCAGAAGGGCCCTTTCTGAGCCTTGAGACTTCAAGCGTGATGTGTTCCGGGTTTGCGCCCACCACATTGACCTTCACCTGGAAGTCGACTTTTTCTCCGGGCTTAAGTACCAGCAGCCTTGCGGGAGGAACCACAATGGAAGCATCCGGAGGGCCCTCTTGAAGACCGCAGGGAACGGCGTAGATTCTTACTTTGCGGGCTCCGAGTGCGCGGGCCCACTTCAACGGGTCGGCGCGGCCAAGATCCCTTCCATCTGAAAACAGGACGACAGCAAGGAGATCCTCATAAGAGCGCGCCACCCAGCGCAGAGCTCCGCCAAGACGGGTTTCTTCTCCGTTGGGCTCAAGTCGGCCCAGTTCCGCAAACGGAATCTCTTCCGTCGTTCGTGCAAACCGCACTAAATGCCAAGGCATGAGTGCTTGCCTTGCAAAAAATCCTGCCAATTCACGGGCTTTATCAAAGCGGTGATCCCGGGACATGCTCGCTGAAGTATCAAGAAGGACCACGCCTCCAGGAAGCCTTGAAACTGCACCCGGCTTTGCAGGCCCTGCCGCAAGAATGAGGACCGCGAGGGCCAACATGCAGAAGCAGGCACGCGCGGCCCACCGCGCGCGACTTGTAAAAAGCAAAACAAGAACGGCAAGTAAAGCTACAAAAAGGAATGCCGGAGGGACGGCGGGTTTGAAAATAAGATCACTCACGGCTTCCCCTCCCTTCCCTCCGATCTTCCCGGGTGCTCCCGCCTGTTCTGCTCTCAAGGAAGAACCACAAAAGGACTACAAGGATCAGAGCCGCACCTGCCGGTCCTGTCAGATCGACTTCGGGGCGTGCCGCCGTACGCCTTGGGGTCTTTTCGGCTTGCTGGAGGATGTCCTCGGCCCGCTTGGGATCGGACTCCTCCTCAGGCTGTCCCACAGGAAGCGAAGCAACAAGCCTTCCCGAGCTGAAGATCCGCACAAAACCAGGCTTGGTTTGCGCGGGAAGAGAGATTGTTGTGCTCCGGCCTCTGGGCGCAGCGGGCGGGAAAAACTCCTCTCCCGCCGTACCGTAAAAACGGTAAGCCCGTTGGGGAAGTACAAGCGTTGCAGGCTCTCCTGCAATCAAAGCCTTGTATGGCGCGCTCAGTGCGCAATAGACAAGTTCCCCAAGCAGAGGAACCACCGCCTGGGGGGTTTGAAGCAACGGGCTTGAGGTGCCGGACGCATCGAAGAGACATACCAGAAGGGGGAGGTCACGGAAAAGCACGACCGCCGGGCGGCCGTCTGAAAAACGGCAGAGGGTAAGCGCCCCTTGAGGTGAAGATCGTCGCATACGGATCCGAAGTTGCGAGAGCGCCTCAATGCGATCGGTTGTGTGCCCGGCTATTTCAGGGAGAAGGAGCCAAAGCCCGGACTGCCTCAGCGTGGAGCGAAGTTCGGGCAGGGCCGGAGGGCGTGAACCTGCAAAAAGTAAGACAGGTATTCCTTCCTGGAGGGCTTCCTGAAGATAAGAAGGGGCCGGGGAAACAGCTACATAAAGCTGCGGCTTTCGCCTGCCCAGCTCGCGGAGCAACAGCGCTTGCAGCCTCCCTGCTTCACCTGCGGCGCTGAGGGCTTCTTTAATAAGAACGGCTTGCTGAGGTTCATGCACAGCCACAGCCGCAAGTACCTTGGGCAACACGATTACAGAGAAACGTGCCGTGTCGTCGAATGTCATACTTTGGTCGGCCCTGAGGCTCACAACCCCTTCAAGCACTCCGCTTTCAGAGGGGGCGATAGGAAGCCGAAGCTTCGCGGTGCCTTCAGGAGGCAGCGTAAGGCTTGTGGTTTCGAGGCTTTTATCCCCGATTTTCCAGCTGACGCGGCAAGTGATTTCTCTGCGGGCGAAAGCTTTTAAGTGAGCGCGCAGAAGAACGGGGATACCGGGGCTCGTAACAACGACGGGTCGGGGTATCTGCAAGGCCAGATTCTCCCGGTTTTCTTCTCCAGCGGTTTTGAGCTGAACGTCGATATCGGATCGAAGGAGATCGTTTAGGACTTTCTCGGCGTGCCGCCATGTACTTTCTTGGAAATCGCTTACAATGACAAGCTCTTTTTCCGGAAAACCGCTTGAAAACAGTTTTTCCGACGCTTCCCGCAGAGCGGAGTCGAACCGCGCGCCGCCGCACGTGGGCTCAAGCCGGTCCAGGAACCGCCATAGAACGGAGCGGTTTCCGCTGACATCCGCATGTGGCAGGGCCCAAACCACCTTCGGCCCTACGGCGGCTACGTTGGCGGCATCACCGTCTTTCAGTGCGGCCAGGCGGCGTCGTGCAGTTGCCAGCGCTTCGGCGAACGGCGCCCCCTGCATACTGGCCGACGCGTCCACAAGCACGATCAAGGCACGATCGCCGCCTCCGCGGGGTTCAAACCGGGGCCTTCCAAAGAAAAGGCCCGCAAGCAGGAGGCAAAGTGAGGCGAAACAGAGATTACGAGGAGGCCTGCGCGCGGATCGCCGCACAGCCGCTGCACTGGTAAGCCAAGGTAAAGGGGGGAAGAGAACAGCGGGCAAGAAGAGGCGGAAAATGAGGTAGGCAAGAAGGAAGAGTGCGGCCGCGCCTATTGCGGCGAAAGGTGCCCAGAGGTTGTGTAAAGTCACCATAAGCGCTTGGCCTCCCAGCTCACTACAAGCCTCTGCCACACCTGTTGGGGATCAGACGCTTGAGGGTCGAGCTCAAGAAAAGGGAAGTTGCGCTTGCGCGCGAATCGGTCGAGTGCAGCGGCTACCGTCTCAAGAGCCTCCCGGTAAGCTGCGGCAAGAGCATCGGCGCTGAGCACGGAGCGCCTTCCTGTTTCAGGATCAATGAACCTGAGGGTGCCGGTGAAAGGGAAGGTCCTTTCCGTCCGGGAGAGTATCCAGAGAAAAGCCGCCTGGGCGCCTGTGGAACCGAGGACCTCAAGGGCTTTGCGTATGTCACTGAGCGGGGCTATAAAGTCGGAAACTATAACAGCGGTCACTCCGGGCCTGAGGATGGGTAGAACCGGACGCAGCAGGGCTTCCGGGCTGCAGGCTCCTGAGGGTTTTGCAGAGCCCAGCACGCTTTCTGTGAGAGAAAGGTGGGAAGGTCCGCGGCCGGGAGGAAGTTGTGTTGTGCCGCCGGAGCCGAGGCTTAGACTCCAGCGGTCGCCGAACGCTTGTGCAATACAGGCGCCGAGATACGCAAAACGGCAGGCCCAATCGAACTTGCCTTCAAAATCCATTGAAGCCGAGTCGTCCACTACGAGCACGACCAGAGTACTTGCCTCTGTGGTTGCGAGTCTCACGTAGTCCCGGTCGGTGCGCGCAAGGAGACGGTGGTCCAGAAACCGGATATCGTCGCCCGGGCAGTAGGGCCGTGCGGTCTCAAAAACAGTGGAGAAACCCAAGAACAGAGAGGGATGTCTCCCGGCGAGCCGCTCGGTCCCGCGCCTCAGTCGAGCGTGCCTGAGAAGGCGCAGGACCGTTTCGGTCGGCGGGGGCAGGGAGCGGATTGCATCAGTTTTCGCCGATTGTCTCTGCAACGTCATTAAGAACCTCATCGGTCGTCTTTCCTTCGGCGACCGCATTGAAGGTAAGCACTATCCGGTGCCTGAGAACCGGAAGCATCATGACGCGTACGTCCTCCGTGGTTGCAGCGAACCTTCCTTGCAGAACAGCGCGGGCTTTTGCAGCAAGGAGGAGGTGTTGGGACGCTCTAGGGCTTGCACCCCACCGGACGTTTTCACGTACGCTTTCGTAAGCATGCGGATCTTCCGGACGGGTGGCCCTGACAAGGCGTACCGCCTTCCGTACAACACCCGGAGGTGCGGGAACCCGGCGGGCCACACCTACTAGATCGCGTAAATCGACCGTTCCCGGAGCAAGCGCCTCCGCTTGGGTGCGGGCGGCGATGAGCTCCTCCTCCTCTTCAGTGGGATAGCTTACCGTGACTGCAAGCAGAAACCTGTCCAGCTGTGCCTCGGGCAGGGGAAAGGTACCCTCCTGTTCAATCGGGTTCTGTGTAGCAATCACAAGGAAAGGAGGCTCGATCGGGTAAGTTTTTCCTCCCGCAGTCACAGAACGCTCCTGCATTGCCTCAAGCAGGGCGGCCTGGGTTTTCGGAGGCGTGCGGTTGATCTCATCGGCAAGAAGCAGATTGGTGAAGACGGGACCCGGAACGAAACGGAATGAACGCGCGTTCGTTTCCGGGTCAACGTGCAGGACTTCACTTCCGGTGACATCAGAGGGCATTAAATCAGGAGTGAACTGTATGCGCCTGAAGTTCCAGCCCAAGACCGCTGCAACCGTTTTGACAAGCAGTGTCTTGGCGAGACCGGGCACTCCCGTAAGAAGCATGTGCCCTTCTGCAAGCAGGCAGATAAGCAGGTGATCCACGACCTCGCGTTGCCCAACGATCACCTGCCCGAGGGCGCTTTTCAGCTCTTCAAGCTTACGCGTCCCGGCCCTGATCAATTCCAAAAGATCGGGTGAGCCTGCGCCTGTATCTCTTGTTTCGCTTTGCATGGGCTTCGAACTCCGATTATAGGGGTGAGCGCAGGAAGCGCATCATGCTTCGTGCGCGCCGACCGCTTTGACGAAAGCTCTCGCTTTTTGCGGGTCGATCACGCCGGGCTCGTTTTCAAGCGCCGTACCAACGATGATTCCGTCTACGACCTTTATGGTTTCGCGGACCGTAGCCGCGGTGACTCCGCTGCCTGCAAAGATCGGAATACGGGGAAGCGCTTCCCGCAAGCGTTTTGCAAGCGATAGATCTGCGGGGGTGCCTGTGCGTGGGCCCGTCACGATCAAACCATCTGCAAGTCCGCGCTCCACGCAGTCAAGAGCTTCCTGGAGAGGATCACGTGCGACAAGCGCCTGAGCGTGTTTTACTGCAATGTCGGCTAAAATTCTTACCCGAGCTCCGATTTGGCTTCGGTATCTGAGCGTCTCGTGAGCTTTTCCCGCCAGGAGGCCTTGATCGGCGACTACAGCGCCTACGTGTACGTTCACTCTTATGAACGAGCCTCCCCCTGCGAAAGCTGCGGCAAGGGCTTGGCTCGCTGCGTTCCGCAGCAGATTTATTCCGCAGGGTAGAAGCTCGGAAAACTCCTTTACAAGTACTGCGGCGAGGCAGGCTACGTGCGGCGGCACGGTTTCAGGGAAAAAGGGGACGTCTCCGTAGTTCTCAAGCACTATCCCGTGAAAGCCCGCTTCTTTGAGCGCTAAAGCGGACCGCCTGGCGTGGCGGAGTACCTCCTCCAAATCGCCCTCGTAGCGGGGACTTCCGGGCAGGGGCCTCAGGTGGACCACGCCGATCAGCGGGCGGGGCGTTCCAAAAACTTCGGTCAGCCAGCTCATGTTCAGCTCCTGCACTCAAAACCATGGTGTTTACGGCGACTATGACACAGGCATATAGGCAGTGCGGTCAAGACGAAAAGTGCTCTCCGCCGGTTGCCTTCAGGCCGGCATGCGGGCAGAATCGGGTGCAAAAGGTGTAGTCATGCTGTACATACGCGATAACAGAACGCTTCAAAGGTTTGTGGACTCTCTGGGCGGCGTCCGTGCGCTTGCGTTGGACACGGAATTTGTAAGGGAAGGCAGCTACGAGCCCCACCTCGCTTTGCTGCAAATAGCCACCGACAGGGGGGAAGTGGTGGTTGTGGATCCGTTCGCAGCAAGCCCCCTTGAGCCTCTTTTTGCAGTACTTGCGGATCGTTCAATAGAAAAGGTCTTGCACAGCGGACAGCAGGATATTTCCATTCTGGCCACACGGATGGGCCGAGTGCCGGAGGCGCTTTTCGACACCCAGGTTGCAGCGGCTTTCTTGGGCTACGGGGAACGGATAGGCTTGGCCGACCTGCTTGCCGGGGAGTTGGAAGTTCAGCTGGAGAAGTCTGAGACCTATACCAACTGGCTGAAACGGCCGCTTACCCCCCAGCAGCTTGCATATGCGGCCTCAGACGTGGAACACATGCTCCCTCTGGCTGAGAAGCTCAAGAACCGGCTGGCCGAGTTGGGACGCACGGCTTGGGTGGAGGAAGTCCTCAGGGAAATCTATGATCCGTCCAGATTCGAGACGGATCCCTCTACGCTTTATCTGCGGGTGCGGCGCGCCTCGAGCTTGAGCAGGCGCGAGCTGGCGGTGCTTCGGGAACTTGCAGTATGGCGCGAGGAGGAGGCACAGCGGACCGACAGGCCACGGCGCTCGGTTGCAACCGATGAATGCCTGATTGAACTTGCCAAGCGCCAGCCGCACAACTCCGCGCAGCTTTCGGATATGCGCGGGCTGGGCAGGCGCTACCAGCGCGAAGGAGCGCCTGAGCTGTTGGAGGCGATCCGCAGGGGCAAGGCGGTTCCGGAATCTGAGCTCCCGCCCCAGATCGAAATAGAGCAGGTGGAGCCCGAAGTCCAAAGCACTGTTGATCTTCTGATCGCTTTCGTAAAGAACCGGGGGCGGGAAATCGGTGTCGCGCCTGCATACCTTGCAACACCTGAGGAGCTGGCTCAAATGGTCCGAGCCGCGCAGCGGGGCGAGGAGC
Source organism: uncultured Planctomycetia bacterium (assembly GCA_964529985.1). Taxonomy (GTDB): domain Bacteria; phylum Planctomycetota; class UBA8108; order UBA8890; family UBA8898; genus CAZGYL01. The sequence continues at coordinate 11,157 of CAZGYL010000089.1, forward strand.
CCCCGCAAGTGAGAGTCCTCTCCGGGTGGAGGGCTCAATGCGTGGGCAGGGATCTGCTCAGGTTGCTTTCAGGAGAAGCTCACCTTGAACTCAAAGGGGGCAGGGTGGAGTTCGTCTCGCCGGCTGGATGGGATAAGCCGGGCTTACAGCCGAAAGGAGGTGGTGAAGGTGAGTGAACCTCGACCGCTCTATCCTCATGTTGAGCGGCCGGCTCGGGTGGGAATCTTTCTCAGCGGCGGGGGGAGCAATGCGCGGGTGTTACTGAGTGAGCACAGGCGTTTGGGACCGGCTTCGCCCATAGAGCCGGTATGCCTTGTAACCGATGCGCCGGACGACCCTCGCTGCGGTGCTCGAGCTTTGAGCGAGCGTTTCGGGATTCCGGTCGTCGGCCTTGAGATACGTGCGTTTTACAGGGAACGCGGCCTGAAGCGCGTAAGCGTGCGGACTCCCGAGGGGTGCAAAGTCCGCGAAGAATGGACGGACCGACTGCGTGAGCTCCTTGCGCCCTACCGTTTGGATTTCGCAGCTTTTGCGGGGTTTGAGCCGCTTACGAACCTGGTTGCCGATTTCCCCTGCCTGAACGTCCACCCGGGCGATCTTACCTTCCTGAAGGACGGCCGCAGGTATCTTGTCGGCCTTCACACCGTGCCGATCGAAAGAGCGATATTGTTGGGGCACACGCAGCTG
>CAZGYL010000090.1:0-11711 GCA_964529985.1 uncultured Planctomycetia bacterium
AAATCCCCCCCTCCCGTCCCCCCCTTTCGGGGGAAGGGGGGGATGCGCCCGCTAAGGCGGGCATCGAGGGGCGAGGGGGTGGCTAGGAATTACGCACGGTCATATAGAACCGGAACTTGCAGAAGTGTAGGAATTGATGTGGCGTGGGCTTCTGATTCTTGCAGCGTTCGGCATACAGGTTCTCCGGGCCGGCGTCTCCCAGACGCTTGAGCCTGAACAGGCGGCTTCCAATCTTCCGAACGTGCTTTTCAACCCGCTTTTTCTTGATGCGAAGGACCTGCTTCCCGACTCTTACAGCGGCAGGCCCGCCGAAAGAGGCGGCCCGCTTCCGCCGGGCTGGACCTTGGAGGGAAAGGCTCGGGTTAAAATCGATAAGACCGTCTGCTACAGCATGCCCCGCAGTTTGAGAATTGAAGAGGTGGGGCTCGTTGCAGCGGTTATGAGCCTGCCCTGCCGGGTTTACGGGACAAAGGCCGCATTTGGAACCGCGAAGGTGCTTGTACGCGGCGAGCCCACCTCCTGCAGGTTGGTCCTGAGATGGACACTCCGCAACGGAAGCTTTGCTGTAACCAGAAGTGCTCCTGCTTCCAAGCAAAACAACTTTGTAAGCCTGAAGATCACGGCACCGGCACCGGACGGTGCTCAGTGGGTCAGCTTGGGCATCGCTTGCAGCTCGGGGGCCGGAACCGTTTTCTTCGACGACCCCCGCCTCGTATTTCTTGACGAAAGGATAGAGATTTTCACGCCGCCTTTGGGCTGTAGGCCCGGCGGCCTGCGCGAAGCGGTGATACGCTCGCGCCTTCCTCTCGCACAACCTTACGCGCGGGCGCGCAGCGGAGAAAAAAGCAGAGCGGTTCGAGTTGAGCCCTTCAAGGTGCACCCCTCCGGGTTCTTTTACTACATCGCGGATTTGTATGTTTTGACCGAACCGGGCGCCTACACCCTGATTGCAGTCGATACGGCGGTGCCCGACAGGCGGACCTCGGCTTCGTTCAGATTAAGCCCTGATCCATATCGCTCCGTGGAGCGGGAAGCTCTCGATTTCATAAGAAAGCATTTGACAAGAGATCGTCTCTCCAAAATGCCTCCGGGCCGTGCCGCCCGAAGAGTTTTGGCTCTTGCCTATGGTTGCAGAGCAGGCTTGAAAGCCCGAGACATACTGAGGAGCTCAGCAGCTATGCTCCGCAAGTACGCTTCGCTTAAGCCGGAGGGACGTTCCGGCGCATTCTGCGCTTGGGCTCTTGCCTCAGCCGGCAGGGAACTCGGCGATCGATCGCTCTGTGCAGCTTCGCGTTCGATCCTGCACCCTTGCTGGGAGAAAAGGGATCGCAGCGATCTTTTGGAAACAAGCGCACTTTGCGGTGCTGCAGCAGTGCTTTCCGGCCTTGGAGGTGAAGTTTTTGACCGCGATATAGCAGACGATACGGTGCGCGAAATCGCGGCCGAACAGGACCCCTACGGCTGCTTTCCGCTCTCTGAACAGGAAGAGAAAGCTTTTTGGCCGGTGCTTGCTGCAGCTGAGTACTTGGCCTCGATTCCAAGCTCAAACGTAAGACCGATTGCAAGGGCTGTACTTGATAAGAATCTCATGCTTCATGAGCGTTTGGCCTCGGTTGCTCCCTTCGGCCAGACCGCTGTGCCTTTGGAGGGAGGAACAACCCTGGAGGTGCCCGCCTGGAACCAGGGAAACACCGTTTATCTGCTTGCAGGTGCAGCGGTACTCCTTTTTTCCGGTACTGTTGCACCGAGTGAAGGATTGAGCTACTACGCAGAGAGGCAGGTCCAGTTTCTTTACGGCTACAATCCGCTGGGCAAAAGGCTAAACTGGCGGGAGGGAGAGGCTCTGAGAAGCGCCTCGGGAAAGTACTACAGGCCGGGAGCCCTTCTCCTTACAAACTCCGCAGATCCGATGAAAACGGCGCTCTACTTGGGCTGGACCTGCGCTGCGCTGAGAAAAGGAAACTCGGAAGCAAAGATCTCAGGAGCCCAAGCTGAGGGCCGAAAGAGGTGACCTGATGGTTTCAGGAGCGCTGATTGCAACAGCTGCACTCTGGGCGGCTTCTCCACCCGAGGTCACCTTGCGTACGGAGGGAAGGTGGATCCTGAGCCACGAAGGACGTGAGGTGGGTCCGGCACTGTGGCGGCGCGGCCTCCAAACTTCAGGGCTCACCTCAAGGAACGGATTTCTGATTTCGGTAGGCGACCAGCGAAGCAACTTCCCCGGCCACCTCTTTGTGCTCCACCTGCCGCGGAGCTTGGAGCGGCGGGCCCTGCGTCTTGCTCAGGCACCGGTTCCGATCGTCCCGGAAAAGCGGTTGCAGGACACGATCAAGCGCCGCTATCCAATGAAGGACAATCCCGATTTCGAAGGCATTGCTGCAGATCCCCTTCACCCTGATCTTTATTACGCTGTAATCGAAATGGACGGCCCGTACCTTGTCGCCCTCACCTGGCACCCGGGCTCTCCCAAAGCAACACTCAGGCGCATTGTGAGTTTGGAGGTGCCGGGAGTTGAACCTTGGCGGTTCGATACGAACTACCGGTTTGAGGGAATAGCGGTCTTGGGACCGACTCCCGATCTTGTAATTGCGTATGAGCGGGCTTCCGATGTGCTTCCCAGGCTCCTGCTGGCCGCTTGGCCGCCGGGCTCCGAGAGCGACAAGATAACCGCAGAAGTGCTTCCCGTGCCCTTCGATTCAGTTCCGCCGCGCGAAGGAAAAGGACTTCTTAACGCAAACGGCCTTGCGGCCGTATACGGAAAACCGTCTGCCGGAGGAAAGTTTCCTCCCGTGCGCTTCCTGCTTGTGCTTGCACGGGATCAGGAGCGGATCCTGGTTGTGGACCCGCGGTCGTGGGCGATCCTCAAGATTGTATCGCTTGACCTCCGAGGGCCCGAATCCGCTCGAATGAAATGGGTTTCTCCTGAAGGCATTGCAGTGGACCCGCAGGGCGGAAGAGTGTTTATGATTTCCGATCCCGATTCCATCCGCGGCAACTTCAAGCGGCTTAAGGACCGGGAACCCACCGGCCGATACGCACAGCTTGTACCGCTTCTTTTTTCGGTCAAACTGAAAGAGGTACTGCCTTCCGGCGGGCGTTCCGCGTGCACCCAAGGCGGTAAATAAAGGAGGAAAGAGCACGTGCCTCAAGAAACAAGAACAAGTCTCTCGCATTCAGGATCCGTCCAGTTGAAGATCCTATTGGTCGGCTTAATTGCGGCTTCTTTCGGCAAACCGCTTGCAGGCGCACAGAAACCGCTCGGGAAAGAGTACCTCAGATGCGTTCAATCTCTGGCTTCGGCCTGCCAGGCGCCTTTTGACCCTTCCCGGGTGGCGGAGCTCAAACCCGATCCCGAAGTGCTCAGGATTCAAAGCCTCTTAACCGGAGAAAAAAACCTCCGGAAGCATTGCGTTCCTCTGATCCAGGGCGAAGATCTTAAGACATACCTGCGCCTTTACCGCGAAGAAGAAGAGCGCGTGCGCAGCAAAGGAACGAGGCGCGGGAGGTTGCGTTTCGTTGCGCTCCTCACAAGCCGCGTTGCAAAGCTTAAAGCGGAAGAAGCTCCTCTCAAGGCGTTCTATCTGCTCAGGTGTCTTTCGGTACTCTCAAGGGAAGAAGCTCAGAAAGCGGGTGAGATCTTCTCGAAGCTGCAATCCATTCTGGATTCTTCGGTACTGCCTCAACTTCTTGCTGAGATTGAAGGCCGGCGGCGGCTCCTTGCAGTAGGCGGGCTTGCTCCCGCTGAGAGACGCCTGCAGGAAAGCCTTCTTGCGCGCAGGTATGTTTCTGCAGCCGTGTATCTGCTCGACATAGGGGAATTCTCCGCTGCGCTCGATTCGATTCATGCAGCCTCGGCTCTTGCGGGACGGAACTTCAAAGACGTGGAGAAGGTGCTTGTGGGCGTTGTAGAGGCACGCCGGGATCTTGCCGGCCGCTTCTCAGAGCTGAGCCGTACGTGGAGCCAGTCACCGGAAGCCGCGCGCAGGTACAGCCTCCTTCTCCTGAGCGTCTTCAGGCGCCCGGAGGAAGCCTACCGGGCGATGGAAGCTTCGGGAGTGCAGTCCCTTGCCGGGCTTGTGACTCTGCTTCGCACACGCAGCGGTAAGACCGCAGCTGCTGAACTGCTCAAAGAGCTCGCCCGAAACGTTGAGGAGCCCACCGCAACCGGTCTCCTGCTTCTTGCTCTTGAGCTCTACGAGCAAGCAGGCGGCAGGCAGGATCTGCCCCAGGCCAAGAAACTGAGGCTTTCCCTTAACGGCCGAGTGGACCCGCGGGAGGCGCTTATCTTGGATCCGCAAAGCGCCTTCGGCGGGCTTTCGTTCCGCATCTTCACCGAACCTCGGGGCTCATACGTTTACGTGGACGGTACGCTTCAGGCGGTGAGCGGTTCTCTTATCCGAACCCCCTGCACCGTGCGGGGCGTCCGGCCCGGCCGGAGGACCATAACGGCGGTTCAACTCGGTTTCCGCGATCTGGTCTTCCGGTCCCGCCTCACCGCGCACGGATTGATAATAGCGGGAAAGCAGCGCAGCGGCAGGAGCAAGTTGCTGGCCCGAGCCGGAAAAAACCTCTTTCTCGGCAAACGGTTCATAGTAAAAGGGCCTCTGACTGGAGCTGGCGCGCTTTTTGACGGTGAGGTACGGGCGCTGAGCACCCGAGTGGGGTTTGCGGCTGCAAACTGGCCGTGCACATTCACCATCATCTTTCCAAGGGCTCTCCGGCTTTCGGCGTTACGAATGAAACTTTGGGATGGAGACAAACGCACGTACAAATACATGGTTGATATCTCACCTGACGGCCGCAGCTTCTTCCGCATTGCGGACAAGTCAAAGGAGGGAGGATCAAGCTGGCAAAACATGATCTTTCCTCTTCAGCTCGTAAAGGCGGTGCGCATCCACGGGCTGTATAATTCAGCCGGGAACAGGAAGTTCCATGTGCTTGAGCTTGAGGGATACGAAATTGCAAGTCCGGAGCACATGCGCGAACCTATAGTGTGGCGTTGAAAAAGGAGAAAAGTCGTAAAGCGGTCTGAAAGCCCGACGGCGTCCGCAACTTACGCACAGAGAAAGGAGGACAGGTGCGTTATAAGGCTGTGGTTTTCGATCTCTTCGGCACCCTGGTTGACAGCTCCAGCTTTGTGGAAGTCAGGGATATGCTCGTCCGCATGGCGCGCGCTTCGGGTGTTCCTGAAGAATTTTTCCTGCGTGCCTGGATGGGCGAAACCAGAGTCGCCCGTTCGCGCGGTCAGTTCCCGGATATTGAAACCTGCCTTGCGCATATATGCCGCCTTGCAGGCGTACCGGTGGAAGAACACCGCATCAAAGAAGCAGTATCCATACGCCTTGAATTCACCAAGAACGCCTTGACCCCGCGTCCTGATGCACTGTCCACATTGGTGGGCCTCAAAGAGCTGGGACTTCGCTGCGGGCTTCTCAGCGATTGCTCCCCCGACGTACCGCTTCTTTGGCCTCAAACGCCCTTTGCTTCGATCATTGATGCAGCTGTTTTCTCCTGCACCGCAGGGATGACCAAACCGGATCCGAGAATTTATCACTTGGTGTGCGACCGCCTCCGAGTGCGCCCCGAGCAATGCCTTTATGTGGGTGACGGTGACAGCCAGGAACTGACTGGAGCGCGCGCCGTCGGAATGGACGCGCTTATGATAAGAGTCCCGTACGATCAAGGGCACAGGACGCGCGAGGATGATTGGAAGGGGCCGCGTATAGACAGCCTCTCAACCGTGCTCAGTCTGATCAGCGAGGCGGGTTGAGCTCGGTTTGCTGCGGATAGGTTCCAAGCACCTGGGGGAGAGCTCTCCGGATCAAGGCCCCTGTGCGGCGCAGGGCTTCGGTCGCGGCCCGGCGGGCCGCCGTGAGAGTATCGGGGCCGCGGTTCGTGGTCTGCACCACCGGACCAGACCAGAGTATGCGGTTGGCCCACCGCGACCACAAGGCCGGCCTGATCCGGGCTTCTGCAGTGCGGCCTGAGGAACCGCTTCCCTCGATCGCGTCGACCCTTGTGTCGAGCACAAAAACAATATCCGCAATACTGAAGCGTTTAAGCAACCTCGGTGTGGCGCGCGTAGTTCCGGGGGCGGCAAAAACCTCCTGCAAGGGGAACATGGGATCCAAAACTTCGGTCACCCAGGCCACAAGAAGAGGTCTGCCTCTGCGATCGCGCTGCGGAATCAGAACCAGGGCGCCGTACTGGGCTGTCTCCGGTGTGAGGCGCTGGAGGTCCACTTTGACAAAGGGTGCACCATGCTCTGCGAAGCCTTCGGGCATTATGCGCAGAGTAAGCGTCTCGGAGATCTGCGGTACGGAAGGAATCGTGAAACTGGTGCGGCCCGAAGGCCCGGTTCTGGGTGAGGGCGGCTGTATCTCCGCCGGATTTCTATCAGAGAGAAGCACCCTCAGGCCCAGGTGCGCTACAGGCTCGGTTCGATCTGCGAAACGTGCCAGAGCTTCGACTTCAATGGGCTCTGAAAGCGGCAGGCCGGGCAGAACACGTTGATCCCCCCCGCTTACAACCCGCAGCTCAAAAGTAAAAGGAAGCGCAGGAGGCTCTCCCTGCGCGGAAAGTTCCTCAAGCAGCGAATCCGCTTCTTTCGCTGAAAAGGCCCCGAGAACCGCCAGGTCGGTGCGCACATTCTCGTTGAGCTCATCGAGCTCAGCCCTTTTCTTGAGCAGAGCGCCCCAAGCACGGCTTTTTTCCAACTCCCGCAGGCGCACCAAGAGTTTCTCCCGTTCCTTAAGTGCCTGCCGCACTTTTTCCTTAAGTCGAGCCGAAAAAGCCGGAAGCTCAAGGCCCGCAAGTACATAAAGCCGATTGTTTTCACTGTCGCGGTAAACACGAAGAATGCGGGCGCCTTCAAGCACCAAATCCGTCGCCAAACGCTTCTGCGTGACAAAGACGCTCTCTGAAGAACTCTTCTTTCCTTTCGTCCGGCTTACGGCCTTCTCTCCCCACACGGCGGCCACTTCGTTGCGAAGCTGTGCTGCGATCTCAGCACAAGCCCGGCGGTAAGCGGCTTCCCGCACCGAGGCTTCGTCGCCGCCGGCAACAGGGCATGATCCCACACCCAAAAGATATTTTTCAGCAGGAAATTCTTCAGGCGGTGATCCGTTGACCCATGAAGGCTGCCGGGCGGCGCACCCAAATGCACAAAGAATTACGGCAACAGGTATGAGCCGGGCGGCCCATTGCGCCCTGAACTTCTCAATGCATGCGGACATATGAACCTCCGACCGCCGGCCGGTTTTCTGAAAAGTCCTTCCCTTTCGCTTTTCGTTCACAGCGCCTCGGAGCTTGAGCCGGTGGGTTTGTGAAACGACCGGGCGAGGTGTTTTATCGGCCCACAAGAGCTCCCCGGGCCCGGTTGCGCTTCACAGCGGAGAGCCCCGGGACGATAACAGGAGGAGAAGGGCGATCATCCCCATAAAAGCTTAAAGGGACAAACTGTTTCGAAAGGACTCTGCTATGCCTGACCGCGTATCGGCTGTTGGAATCCGAGGAGTCTTTGTGCGCCTTCTTCCGGCTGCGTCCTTTCTCATTGCGCTCTGGGCATGTTCCTCAACTCCGCCTGAGAACCTGCCCCCGCCCCAAGCGCTCACCTCTGAGAGCAATGAGCCCGCCTGGGTAAGCAGGCCCTGGTCGGTTTCGGATCAGGGAGTTGAAGGTACGACACTTTATGCGGTCGGTTTTGCTCCGCGCAACACCGATCTTTCAATACAGCTTGAGATCGCCCGCTCAAGGGCACGCAGCGAGCTGGCGCGTATTATCGCCACACTGGTAACCGCTGTAACACGCGATATCAGACAAACCCTGCAGCAGACCCGCACGGAAAGCAAAGCATTCGGAGTGATTCAAACGGAGCAGATCGCCCAGGAGTTGCTTCAGGGAAGCCGCCAGGTGGATGTTTGGCGGGACAGCCACGACGGGTTGTGGGTTCTTGTCAAACTCCCTATTCAGGAAGCACTGGGGGTTTACCGCAAAAGCCTCCTTTCGCAGCTCGAACGCGAAGGCGTTGCACAGGAAACCTTGAAACGGCTTCAGGCAAGTTGTGATCGCGTGATCGAAGCTTTGCTCCAGCAAGGGGCCTCAGGTATTCGGTCCTACTTGGGCGAGGCGCGCAGTACGGCCTCCCAGAAAGGTTGAGCCTGAAGTCCCGTCCTGCTTCCATCGCCTGCAGCTTTCCCTTCAGCCCGCGCCCCTGTCAGTTCCGCGATCTTCTCCGGATCTGCAAGGCAACAGCCCGGCGGGATATCCCCGCAGTTTTCAGAAAGCAGCTTGAGCGCAAGGACACAAAGAGCGCTTGTGCCAAGCAGCGTAGTGTGAAGCTTGTCTTTTTGAAAGACCTGCTCCCAGTAAAGCTTGCGGGGACCCGCGCATAGAGGCTCGCCTTGCTTCAGTCTTTCTACGATTCGGCTTAAGCGAAGAACCGTTACGTTCGGGCGCTCTTCGGCCCACCTGTAAATACGCTGGTTCAGCTCCTTGAGGGTTTCAGGCTCGGGGACCTGCTCGGCCGCAAGCATTGTTCCCACAGCCTGCGACATATCGCAAAGATCGCCGACCAAGATGGGACAGGTGAAACAATCCAGAAGAGAAAGTCCTTTTTGAAGGCGCAGAAACCTTCGGCTTTCAGTTGCAGTCCGGCCGTAGCCGAACCAAAACAAAAAATCTACAGCAGCAACACCTGTCGGTTTAAGAGAGCATGCTCTGCGCACCAACTTCTCCCCCCTGCCTTCAGGGTCGAGAAAAAGAAGAACATCCGCCAAGTTGACGGCCCTCCCGGGGCATGCTCCAAAGGCTGTTTGAAAAACATCGGCCATAGTCACGGCCTTCCCCTGCTCGAGTTGAAGGCCGAAACCCGCTGAAATACTCGCCCCGAGAACAACAAGCCGCTTGAACACAAGGCAGGGCTTGGATCGGAAAGTTTTTTCCGCCTGGCAGCCGGCCGGTCCACTGCCGGGAAAAGTGCAGCCGCATGCGGGCAACAAAACAAGGAAAAGCGGGAACGGCCGGAGAATCTGTCTCACAGCCCGGCGGTTCATAAGCTCTACCTGTCCTCCTTGCGCCGTGCCGCGCTCATGCGCGAGGCTATAAGTAACGCAAGTTCAAGAGCCTGCTCGTAGTTCAGCCTCGGATCTACAAAACTGCGGTAAGCCTCGTTGAGCTGGTCCTCTCCCAAGCCGCGCGCCCCTCCGGTGCATTCGGTGACATTCTCACCGGTCAGTTCCGCATGGATTCCTCCCAAGCGGCTTCCCATAGCCTCATGAATGCTGAAAGCCGCTTCAACCTCTTTGAGGATCTTCTCAAAATTGCGCGTCTTTATTCCTTCAGATGTAACTTCGGTGTTTCCGTGCATAGGGTCGCAGCACCACAAGACCGGCTTTCCCGTAGAGGCGGCCGCTTCGATCAAAGGCGGCAGGCAGCGCTCTATCGCACCTGCTCCGAAACGATGGATCAACGTCAGGCGGCCCGGCTCTCCGAAAGGATTAAGTCTTTCGATAAGCTCAATCAGCTCTTCAGCAGTCATCGAAGGCCCGACCTTGACTCCGATCGGATTGGCGATTCCCCTGAAGTATTCGACATGCGCTCCGTCCACCTGACGGGTGCGATCACCTATCCACGGGAAGTGTGTGGAGAGATTGTACCAGCCCCGGCGCCGGGGAACCCTCCTGGTGAGGGCTTCCTCGTAGTAGAGATTCAGCCCCTCGTGGCTCGTGTAGAAATCAACGCGGCGCATTTCATCAATCGGCGCCCCGAGCACGGTTTCCATGAAGCTCACTGCATCGCCTACCGCTTCAACGCGTCTCCTGTACTGTTCGGCCTGGGGGGAATGCGCTACAAAACCCAGATCCCAGTACTCGGGGTGGTGCAGGTCGGCGAAGCCAGCCTCAACGAGCGAGCGAATGAAATTCAGCGTCATGGCCGCGCAGCTGTACGCACGCAGCATGCGCTTTGGATCTGGCCTTCGCGCTTCGGGCGTAAAAGCGATGTCGTTTATCATATCACCGCGGTAACTGGGCAGCGTCACCCCGTTGCGTGTTTCGGTTGCACTTGACCGCGGCTTGGCGTACTGCCCCGCGAACCTGCCCACTCGGATAACCCTGCGCTTCCCGCCGTGAACAAGTACCAGGCTCATCTGCAAAAGGATCTTCAGTTTCCCGGTTACCAGATCGGGCTTAAGATCAGCAAAGCTCTCAGAGCAATCCCCTCCCTGCAGGAGAAAGCGGCGGCCCGCACAGGCTTCACCGAGCTCGGCCTTAAGTTTCAATATCTCCCAGCTCGTCACAAGCGGAGGGAGCGAGGCCAACTCTTTCATCACACAGGCCAGTTCCGCTTGATCTGCGTACTCGGGCAACTGCATCGCGCGCTTGGTGCGCCATGAATCGGGCGACCAATCCCGGGGCTCTTCCGGAGGCTCCCGGACGGGCAGCCGCGGGGCCACAAAGGGCATAGGAGCTCCTCCTGCTAAAGCCGTCTTTCAAGCTGCGAAGGAACAGGCTTAATACCGCTTTTATGTTTTTCGGCAAGGCCGCTGAGCCGCTGGACGATATCGGGGTGCTTCGAGCTCAGGTTGAATCTCTCGGAGGGATCGCGCTCCAGATTAAAAAGCAGGGGCGGCTCGCAGCGCACACGCTTCCCGCCGTAGCCCGGCTGGGTGAAGAAGTGTGCTTTCCACGGTCCTTCTCTTACCGCCATAAGCGTGCGCCCGCGCCAGTAGAAAAAAGTCCTGCGCCTTCCAGGCCCCGTCTCAAGAAGAATCGGCAGCATGCTCACCCCGTCAAGAACCCGATCCCGGGGCAAGGGCAGGCCCGCAAGCTCAAGACATGTGGGGAAAAGGTCCAGTGTGCTTGCCAGATCGGCCTTCACCCGTCCCGGGCGTATCGTTCCGGGCCACCACGCTATCGCAGGCTCCCGAACCCCTCCTTCCCAAGTACTGCCTTTGCCGCCGCGCAGAAGCCCGGCCGAGCCTCCCCGCTCTTTCATTATCAACCAAGGTCCGTTGTCGCTGGTAAAAAACACCAGGGTTTTCTCTGCAAGTCCGAGGCGGCGCAGGGTTTCGGTAATGCGCCCTACGCTCCAGTCGATTTCCTGAACCACATCGCCGTACAATCCCCGCAGGCTTGAACCTCTGAAACGCTCGGAGCAATGCAGCGGCACGTGCGGAAACGTGTACGGGAGGTAAAGGAAAAAAGGCCTGTTCTTGGAGCGTTCAATGAACCGCACAGCTTCCTCTGTGTACCGCAGAGTCAAGGTGTTTTGATTAACAGGCTGTTCGATTATCTTCTCCCCTCTCATCAAGGGGACACCTTTGCCCCCGCGGCTTTTCAGGTTCATGTCGTTGCTGTAAGGGATTCCGAAGTACGAATCAAAGCCCCTTCTGGTCGGCAGGTACTTGGGCAGGTGACCCAAATGCCATTTGCCGATGCAGCAGGTCGCGTAGCCTTTCTTTTTCAGCGCTTCAGCGATCGTAATCTCCGTCTCAGGGAGGCCCCCTGCGGAATCAGGGAACAGAACCCTGCGCTTGTCGCTGCACATTCCGTTTCGAATGGGGAGCCTTCCGGTCAGAAGCCCTGCACGACTCGGAGTACATACGGGGGCGGCGACATAGAATTGGGTAAGCTTCATACCCTCCCGCGCAAGACGGTCCAAGTTAGGCGTATGAATGGTCGGATGGCCGTAGCAGCTCAGGTCGCCGTAGC
>CAZGYL010000091.1:0-11650 GCA_964529985.1 uncultured Planctomycetia bacterium
AGCAGCACTTTGAAAGGCGGGGCGTACACGGCGTTTTTGGGTGGCGCGAGCTGGTACGATCAAAAGAGCGGGTACGGCACTTGGAAGGTTTGCAGCGAAAAGATTTTCGCGATCGATAAGTCGAACGGTCAAAGACGCTGGCTTTATTCAAACGGCGTTATAATCAACTCCACGATAACGATAGGAGGAGGCCGTGTCTATTTTGTTGAATGCCGCAACGAGAAGGTGAAAGCTGCCAAGCAAGGGAGAGTCCAACTCCCTGAGCTTTGGCTCGACCAATTCATGGTCGCCCTTAACGAAGCTACCGGCGAAGTGCTTTGGGAGCGCCCGATTGATACTGCAGACGGAATAGTCGTCTTCTATCTTTCTTACACAAGCGAACCGAGGGAAACACTCGTTCTCTCGCTTTCAGAACGGGCGTATCACGCGTATGCCTTCAGCGCGGTCGACGGCGAGCCTCTTTGGCACGCCCAACACCCGTGGCCGAAGGATAACCACGGAGGGCATATGCAGCACCCGGTTCTCGCAAACGGTAAGGTCTACCTCTGGCCTGCTGTGTACAGAGTTGCAGATGGATCGCGGGAGCCTCGCAATATGCCTGACCGCGGGGGGTGTCCCACGTTTGCAGCCGGATCGCGTGTTTTCGTTTACAGGGGCTCCGGCGGGGTGATCAGCCTGTGGGATTGTGAAACCGGGCGGCGGGGCGGCTGGCAAAGCATTCGGCCGGGCTGTTGGCTCAGCGTGATCCCCGCCGACGGTATGATTCTGGCTCCTGAGGGCGGAGCAGGCTGCAGTTGCGGCGGGTGGATTCAGACATCGGTGGTCTTCAGCAAGAAAGAGTAAACGAAGCCGCTGTGCAGGGAGGTAAGAAGGTGTTCTTCAGCAACTTGAGGGCGGGGCGGCTCCTCCGAGGTGTTCTTGTCGTGCTTCTTTGGAAAGCTGCGGCGGGAGCCGTGCTTCTTGAAGAAAACTTCGATGAGCTTGCGCCTTTGCTCAAGCCTGCGGTCGATGAATCGATTCCTTCTTCGATTCTGGGCTGGACACACACGCCGCCTGAAGGGTGGAGCATTGACAACAGCGGTATGCCCCGTGTGCAGGGAGTTACGGAATGGCAAGGTTGGAGTTTCACGACGTTTGAGTTTTGGACGCGGGCCGCAACGCAGGAACGCGAACTTTTCACGCTTGCCAAAGGAGTTTTTGCGGTGGCTGATCCCGACGAGTGGGACGATAAGAACAGCCCCTCACAATCAGGCAGGTTTGCAAGCGTTCTCAAGTCGCCGCCTATTGATATTGCGGCTGGCACCACTACGTATCTGTCGTTTGTTTCCCACTACAGGCAGGAGGGGAATCAGACGGCCGAAGTACGTATATCTTTTGACGGCGGGCCGGAGCAGGTGATACTTCACTACGACTCGAATCCGAACAGCGACAACGGCGGCGGCGATGTGCAGAATCGGAAAGTGGAGTTGACGATTCCGGCGCCTCCCGAAGACTCGAAGCTTGTTATCTCCTGGGCCCTTTTCAACGCGGTCAACAACTGGTTCTGGGCCATCGACCAGATCACGTTGACCGACGAGGCTCCTCCACCGCCGCCTCCGCCGCCTCCTCCTCCGGAGGTAAAGGATTGGCCCACTTACATGCACGACAACCTCAGAAGCGGTGTCACCGGTGATGGAATTCAATGGAATTCGGCCGAGCGGTTGTGGGTCTACACGCAGTCTCCGCCGCCGCGTCCCGCTTGGCCCGGCCCCGCAAGGTGGGATGCATATCGCAGTATGAGCGGCCTGAAAAGCATGAGGGACTACGATCCGGTTTATCATATGATCGTGGTCGAGGGCTCGCTTTACTTCGGTTCTTCAAGCGAAGATTGCGTGCGGTGCCTTGATGCGCTGACCGGACAAGTAAAGTGGGTGTTTTTCACCGACGGCCCTGTGCGCCTCCCTTCCACCTACTGGGAGGGCAAGCTCTACTTCGGGTCCGACGATGGATACGTTTATTGCATAAGCGCGGGGGAGGGTAAGCTTCTCTGGAAGTACAGAGCGAGCCCTGAGCCGGGTTTTCTTCCGAGCGACGGAAAATTGATTTCGCAGTGGCCCGTTCGCAGCGGGGTGCTCATCAAGGATGGAATCGCGTACTTCACTGCTTCTCTTCTGCCTTGGGAACGCTCTTATCTTTTTGCTCTCGACGCTGAGAGCGGAAGTGATTCCGGTCCGGGCTGCTACGTTGTATCAAGAAGCGGTTCGGTGACTATGGAAGGGCCGTTGCTTGCCTCTCCGACGAAGCTTTACGTACCTCAGGGAAGGCGGGAGCCCATGGTTTTTGATCGGGCGACAGGAACATTTCTGGGCACTATGAAGGGGGGAGGCGGCGTGTACTGCCTCCTTACAACCGATGCCGAGTTCGTCCACGGCCGCGGGAACAAGACGGGCTGGTTGAAGGAAAGCAATGCCGAAACCAGGGATCTGATCGCAACAATAGACAAAGGCAACCTTATGGTTGTCGACGGCACCACTGCTTACGTACAGCGGGCCTCGGTGCTTTATGCCTTGGACCGCCCGAGCCGCAGAACCTTGTGGCGTGTACCCTGTCCTTGGAACTGTGCTTTGATAAAGGCCGGCGGAGATTTGATCGTAGGCGGGGTGGACGCTGTAGAGGTTTTCGCCGCCGATTCGGGGCTGAGTCTCTGGTCCTGCGAGGTGGACGGAAGAGCCTACGGACTTGTCGCGGTAGACGGTTACTTGTATGTGAGTACCGATACGGGAAAGATCTATTGTTTCGGGCCTTCTGAATCCTCAGGCGGACTGCAGCTTCCCGGCGACGCAAATCAAGACGGTTCGCTTGATATCTCCGATGCCGTGACCTTACTTCGCCTGCTTTTCGGGAGCTCCGGGGTCAAATTGCCGTGCGAGCAGTCCGATCCTGCTGCGCCCGGAAACATGGCCGTGCTTGATACGAACGGGGATTCGAAATTGGATCTTGCCGACGCGGTCTATCTGCTGGGGTATCTGTTCGTTCAGGGACCGGGCCCCGCGCTGGGCACCGAATGCCGGCGCATTCCGGGCTGTCCTAATGTCTGCACGCCGTAAGAACGGAACTACGCACGGACGGCCCGCTGGGGAAATTGGTGCTTGGGCCCGCCGAACCCGTCTGATAAGATCTTAATTAGTGTTCTTAAACTCAGGCGGGAGCTGCATGTGAATGGAGGCGGTTATGGGCGCGGGAAAGCAGGTGCGCAGGCTGGTATTTTTATCTTCAGGAGCTTTCTTTTTTCTACTTTCGATTTCAGGCAATGCAGAGAACAGGGTTTGGACCGAGGCGACCTCAGGTGAGCCGGGCCAGGTGGTCACGGTAGTCGTTAAAGGGGAAAACGACACTTCTCTGGGCGCCTGCTTCGTCAACTTTGCTTTTGACACAAAGGCATTTTTTTATGCCGGGCGCGATTTTTCTTTCAGCCCGATTGCCCAAGCCGCTGAGATCTACGGGGGCAGGGAAGAGCCGGAGGCCGGTGAGCTTCTTATACAGATTCGGCTCGCTGATAATGACCCTACCAACACGTTCCCGCCTGCAGACGATTTTGAAATTGCAAGAATTTATTTGCAGGTTCGTCCCGATTGCGAGCCCGGGTCATACGCGGCCGGGGCCGTGAAAAAGGTTTCCATGTGGATCGGCATAACGGAATTTGTAACTCCGGATTCAAGAACCGTACCGGTCGAGGTTACAGGCGGCGTTGTTACAGTGCTCCCTCCGACACGACCGCGGCCGCCTTCCGATCTGGTATGCAGTAGGACGGCCTGGACGGCGAAGCTTCAGTGGCGTAATCTCGAGCAGTACGACAGGGTGGTCGTTGAAAGGGACGGCCGGCCTATTGCTGACTTGGCCGGTGGTGAGCAAAGTTACTTGGATCAAGAAGCCGGCCGCGAAAGTCACACTTACGCTGTAAGAGCCTACGTGGGGGAGCAAGCTTCCTTCAGTGTTTTTTGCACGGTGCCTTCCGCAGTTTCAGCGCTCCCCGGAGTCGAGAAGCTCACATGCACCCGGATCGCAAAAGGAACGGAGCTGAAATGGCGTCTCGGTGCGGAGTACGACTCGATCGAAATCCGCAGAAACGGCGGAATTATAACCTCTTTGGAAGGCGGGGAGATCTCTTACCTGGACGATTATCAATCGGATAAATTTACCCTGTACGAGGTTATCGGACATAAAGGCGATCTTTCCAGCCCGCCTGTTCCTTGTCAGGTAAACGGTTCCTGGGTGCTGCGCGTGGGATCGGTGCGGGCGGGACCCGGGGCGAAAGGAGTTGAGGTTCCCATCTACCTCTCGAATCCATGGCCGGTTGTGGGTTTTACGCTCGTTCTCACTGTGGACGAATCGGCTTTCCGAGTAACCGGGATCAACCGGCGGGGCACCGCACTTGAAGAATTACAGCCGTACTTGGAGATTCTACGGGAGGGGGAAGGCTATTACCTCGTTTCAGTCGCACTTAACGCCCCTAATCCAGGCAGAACCATTCGGCCGGGCGTTGAGGTCTGCTTCTACAAGTTTATTTTGGAAATATCGGATGATGCGCAGGAAGGAGAGATATATCCCCTGATGCTTGTGGACGGTTTTCATGAGCCTCCGGCGAAGAACATTTTGGTCGGTGAGATCAACTACAGGGGTGCAACTTCGGTTCGGCCGGAGAAGATACAGGGAGAGCTTGTAATAGGCGAGCCGCAAACCAAGGGTGTCGTGGACCTGCATGCGAGCCCCGAGAAGGCAGAGAGCGGCCTGACCTTGAGGTGGCTCAACGGGGAGGGTTATGACTCAATTGAGATCGAGAGAAACGGTCAAGTAGCGGCCTCACTCCCTGGAAACTCGACCGCATGGACTGACGAGTTCTTGGATCCCGGCATCTATTGGTATCGCGTGCGCGGTATCAAAGACGGGGCTCCTTCACCGTGGGCGGTTCTGGCGCAGCCCTTGCTACCGGGTGTGAGCCTCTTCAGGCGTGGGGATGCAAATGCAAACGGTGAGGTGAACCTTGCCGACGGAATCACAGTTTTGCTTTACCTATACCAAGGCCGCGACCTCGGTTGCCTTGATGCGGCTGATGTGAATGACGACGGAGAAGTGGATCTTTCCGATGCAATATCGCTTTTCTTCTATCTGTTCGCCAGAAAGGGGCCGCCTCCCGCGCCGGGCCCCGCTGTGCGTTGGGTGGATCCGACCCCGGATCTCCTCACCTGCGAGGAGGGCACCCCCTAGTGGCTGCGCGTTTCAACGGCAGATGATGCGATAGAGCTCCGGTCTTCTGTCCCGCAGATGGTTGTCGTCCTTTGCTCTGAGGAGATCTATTTCGCGGACCAAAACGCCGGGGCGAGTGCTGTCCACTTTCTCGATGACCTCTCCTTTGGGACCGATAAGGAGACTTTGCACGGGGTGTGTGAACGCTATAAAGCATTGATTCTCGTAGCCTCTTGTCTGCATCCACATTCGGTTCGCCTCGTGGTGCATGCCGTAAGAAGGATTCAAAATGAGTTTCGCCCCTTTAAGCCTCAGTACTCTGGGCACTTCAGGCCACCTGCGGTCCGCACATATCATCACCCCGATCGGACCCCAAGGTGACGGGAAGACAGGAAGCGAGGGCCCCGGGTCGAATTGAAGGTCGTGCCCTTGAAGATGGGTCTTATGGTAAAGGCCCACCAATCGGCCTCGGTCATCCCAGAGGGCTGCTGTGTTGTAGAGCTTTTCACCGGTCCGCAAGGTGAAACAAAACAGAATATACATGTGGTACCGCGCCGCTTTCGAGGCGACCTTACGTATATACGGGCTTTCGTCCAAACGCTGCGCGGCTTCTCTCTTGAGGCGTTCCCTTGTGCTTGCAGGGTCTGAAGCTGCATAGCCGTCCAGCCAGCACTCGGGGGTTACAAAGAGCTGTACCTTGCGCCCTGCGGCCTCTTCGACCAGCTTCTCAAAGACGGCGAAGTTCGCCTTAAGATCCCATTTCTTCGGTATTCCGCCGTGCATCATTCCTATTCGAAGTTTTTTCCCGCGGAGGGCTTTCCTCGGTGTCTGTAATTCTACGGCGCACCGTGCTTCCAAGCGGGCCACAGCCAGGCGCCACCATGGTGCTAAGGCCGAATCGCGCAGGCTTCTTACTGCATTGGCCCTTGTGGCGCGCCGGATATCCAAGTCATACACTCCCAGCCAGTCCTTAAGCGGCTGGGCCTGCGCCACAACGTTACCGCCCGGATCGATTATGCAGCTGTCTCCCAGTGACAGGATTCGGGGATCCTTTCCGCATGGTCCGTATGCGTTGCTCTCAACGAACCAAATCGTGTTTTCAACCGCACGCGCGACCACTTGGCACCTGTAGGAGTAGACCTTTCGCAGGCAGCCTTGGAGGCTGTTGACCTCAAACGCCGGAGAGAAACAAATACGGGCGCCGGCGAGCACCGGAATACGGACCAACTCGGGGTACCTTTGATCGTGGCAGATTATTATTGTACACGGGACTCCGTCGATCTTGAAAAAGCCGGGCCCACGCCCGGGTTCAAACCAACTTTCGGGCAGCATCTTGTGGTAACGGTGGATTTCCTTTCCGTCGGGACCTACCACAACTGCGGTATTGAAAGGCCTGCTCCGCCCGGAATCGGTCACTGTGCCGTAGATGACGTAAAGATCTTTTCTGTGCGCCTCTTCTGCGATCACTTCTTGCGCTTCTTCGATCTGTTTCCAGGAGAGACTCAATACGTAGCTCTTATCAAAGCCTGTAAGAGCGCATTCGGGAAATACGACAACGCGAGCCGACTCCTGGGAGGCCTTCTCGATCCATTTGACGATTTCCCTGAGATTGCGCTTGAGATCCGGCTTGACCGCCATTTGCACGCATGCAACACGGATCGAATAAGCAGACTCTTCCGCTGCGGCGCCCGCGCACTGAGAGAGCAAGACCGCACAGGCCAAAGCTTGTGCTTTGAATCGACTCTTTCCGGCGTTGTTCATTACAACCTCCTGGGCTGAAGGGGTAGGCCCTTTCCAGTATAGCGCCGGATGACTGGGGATTCTTGCGGCCTGACTTGCTTTCCGCTCATACATTCCCTATAAGATTAAGGTGTATGCCGGCCGACGAATGCTTTGTTTATCTTGATTACAACGCCACCACCCCCGTTGCGCCCGAGATCGCCGAGCGCGTTCTCGACGCTCTGAAGCATAATTGGGGGAATCCTTCCAGCATGCACCCTCTGGGGCTTTCGGCGCGAGAGCTCCTTACCGAAGCCCGCAAACAGGTCGCGGAACTGCTGAAGTGCTCACCCTCTGAGGTTATATTCACAAGCGGCGCGACCGAGGCGAATCGCTTGGCGCTTTGGAGCGCGTGGTGGGGGAGAAGCACCGGAAAACGCAGGATAGTTGTCTCTGCAATAGAACATTCTTCGGTTCTTGAGGCTGCGCGCGGACTAAGCGCATTCGGAGCCGAAGTCGTGCTTTGCCCGGTTGACCGCCGCGGCGTCATCAAACTCGATCGCCTCGAGGAACTTTGCACACCCGAGACCGCTTTGGTCGCCGTAATGGCGGCGAACAACGAAATCGGCACGCTTCAGCCGATCGAGGGAGTCCGCGAAGCGGCGAAGCGCGCAGGAGCCTATGTGCTGTGCGATGCTGTGCAGGCGGCGGGGAAGGTGGCTTTTTCGTTCGAAGCTTCCGGCTGCCACTACGCGACCGTGTCTGCACACAAGCTCTACGGCCCGAAAGGCGCGGGAGCACTGATCGCTCGAAACGGGGTTTCCCTCCGGCCGTTTTTGAAAGCTTCGGATCAGGAGAAAGGCGTTCGGCCCGGAACGGAAAACGTCCCCGGAATCGTGGGTTTCGGCGAGGCATGCAGGCTGGCTGTGAAAAGTGCTGATCGATTTTGGCAGCTTGCCCGCCTCCGGGACCAATTGGAGCAGGAGCTTGAGAACTCATGCGGGGCAGTGGTGGTGGGGAAAGAAGCCGAAAGGCTGCCCACAACAAGCGGTCTGCTTTTCGAAGGGGTGGAGGGGCGGGTGCTTGCGGTGCGCCTGGCCCGGCGGGGCATATTTGCCGCCACGGGTAGTGCTTGTCATTCTCAGCGCGTTGAGCCCTCCCACGTGCTGCGGGCCATGGGGATTTCTGCCCGCCGCGCGATGGGCTTTCTGAGGCTCAGCCTGGGGCTTCCGACCACCCGGGAGGAAATCGAGCGTGCGGCTGAGGCGATAGCCGAAGAGGTCAAAGCGGTGCGACGCAGGAGGAGGTAGAGCTCGTTGCAATCCGTGCGCCATATCTCTACGATGGGAGGACATTCGACGAAAGGAGTATGCCATGAGTAAGACCCGCAACAGAAGAACAAGCTCTGAGAGAAGACGGAATGCCTCCTTCACACGCCGCGGTTTCTTCCGCAGGACCGCCCGGGCGGCGGCGGGATACGGCCTGAGTGTTGCATTCGCGCGGGACCTCTTTGGAGCTGTAGCCCCCAGTGACCAGGTTGTTACAGGACACATCGGGGTCGGCGGAATGGGGTCGACGCATCTTAACTGGTTTTCGTCTTTCCCTGATGTCCGCATTGCCGCGGTTTGCGATGTCGATGCCGGTCACTTGAGACGCGCGCGCAATCGTCTCGCCAAGAAGCGACCGAAAGACAAAGTAGACACGTACCGGGATTTCCGCGAACTGCTCGAGCGTCCGGATCTTGATGCAGTGAGCGTGGCGACTCCGGATCATTGGCACGCTCTTATAACGATCCACGCCTTTGAAGCGGGCAAGGATGTTTATTGTGAAAAACCTCTTTGCTATACATTGCTTGAAGGCCGTGCCATGGTTGAAGCGTGCAAGCGGAACAAGCGCGTTTTTCAGCTCGGAACGCAAATCCACGCCGGTGAGAATTATCACCGCGTAGTCGAGTTGGTGCGTTCCGGCATCCTCGGCGATATTCACACCGTGCGGATTTGGAAAACAGGAAAACCTCCTTTTCTTCCCGTCGTGCCGGACAGCGATCCTCCGCCCGGGCTCGATTGGAACATGTGGCTGGGGCCCCGGCCTTATCGTCCTTACAACCGAAACCGCTGTCACTTCAACTTCCGTTACTTCTGGGACTATTCAGGCGGAGTGTATACCGATTTTTGGTGTCACATAGCTGATGTCGCCTTTTGGGCTCTGAAGCTCGGGGCGCCGAAGCGCGTTGAAGCCCGGGGTGCGCTGAACACCAAGGGCATGGCGGAAACCCACGAATGGATTGAGGTGGATTTTGAGTTCGACGGCCTCAGCTTGCATTGGACGAGCTCCGTGCCCGACGTTCCCGGTGCGAAAGGTCGCGGAATCGGGGCTTGCTTTGAAGGAACCAAAGGTCATTTGGTCACCGATTACGGTTCGCGTGCGTTGTTTATAGACGGCAAGAGGGTGCCGGGGGACGACGTCGCCGATGTCCCCCGCACGGTGCTTCGCTCGCCCGGCCACCAGAGGAACTTCATAAACTGCGTAAAAAGCAGGAAACTTACCGAAAGCAACCTGCCTTACGCTCACAACATGACCACACCCATGCACCTTGGACTGATTTCGTTCTGGATGGGACGGCCCCTTCGCTGGGATGGACGGAAAGAGCGGTTTGTGGGCGATCCCGAGGCAGACCGTTGTCTGATCAAAGCCTTCCGAGCGCCTTGGTCACTACCGCTTTGAGCCGGGCTGAAAACGTGGTTCGAGGGAGAATGGCTGATAAGACCGGTACCAGCGAAGTTACGAGCAAGGAACGCGGGCGGACGGCGTGCGGAGAGCTTAAGGGGCCACGCGTTGTTTCCGCGGCCGAAGCGGTGGGGCTTTGGTCGCAAAGTGCAGAAGTGCTTGGTGCGGAGAGAGTGGCAATCGTGCCGAACCCGGCTTATGTCTGGGCTCCTTTTGAGATATACCCTCTTGCCCCGAGACGGGAGAAGCTTTCCACAATAAAAGCGGTGGCCATGGACATGGACGGCACGACCACGACCACCGAGCCCCTTTGCCTGCATTCCCTCGAGCATACGGTCAGGGCGGTTTCAGGCTTGGCGGAGAAAGAACGCTGGAGCGGGTTTGACAGGAAGCGGGACCTGCCGCACTTGATCGGCGACAGCACAACGCGGCACGTTGAGTACCTGGTTGAAACTTTCGGCAGTAGTTTTCAGCCGGAACTCTTTGCGCGGTGGTTTCTTTGGAGCGCCTCCTGGACGCTGGTGCGCGGCCGTGATCCCGGGCGCAAGCGCGAAGTGGAAGCCGACTTGACCGTGCTTGCGCCTGAAGGCCTCAAAGAGGACAAGTCGTTTCAGTCTTGGGGGCGGTCGGGAGCCCCGGAGCAGGTGCCGGAGGATCTCCGGCCTGCCGTCTCGAAAGTGGCGCAACGCCTGGAAAAAGGCTCTTCCGAAGACCGCGTACGCGCGGCGGTTACGATTTACTACCAGAGGTATCACGCGATCCTGGAGGAGATCGCCCAAGAGGGCAGATCCCGCACCTACGAGAGCTTCAGCGCGCAGAGTGGGCCGCCGATAGCACCCATGCCGGGGGTTCCGGTCTTCTTGGCTATGGTCAAAGGCTTCTTGGGGGAAGAGGCCCTCCAAGTCGCTCCTCTGCTCGGTGCGGAAAGCTCCGCAGAAAAGGCGGTTTTTTGCGGGTGTTGCAGCAGATTCGCCTCCCGACCCGCTCAACTTGCAATGGTTACGAGCTCTATTCGTTATGAGGCTGAAGTCGTTTTGGGCGAGGTCCTGAGGCTTATCCGCGAGGAAGTCAGCTCGTGGCCCGTAAGCAGCGGATTGAGCCGGAGGCTCAATGACTTCTTTCGGTCGCCGGAGATCGTTTACGACGCTTTTGTGACGGCTTCCGATTCGAGCGAAATCAGGTTGAAGCCGCACCGCGACCTATATGCTATGGCGTTGCAGCGCATGGGCCTTTCGTGTGAAGATTACGCTGCGGTACTCGGGCTCGAAGACAGTACGGCCGGGGTTATCGCCATGAAGGCCGCCGGTTGCGGTTTGGCTGTTGCAGTGCCGTTTGCCGAAACCTCCCACCACGATTTCTCAGCAGCGGACCACGTGGTGAAAGGAGGGTTGCGTGAGATTATACTCCGACACGGCTGCTACTTGTCGGGAGCGTGATAACGTGCGGACCGAAATCCTTAAACATTCGGGAGGCTGCGAACACCATGACTGAGCGGGTTTGGAATTTCAACCCCGGCCCTGCTGCTCTACCGCTTCCTGTGTTGAAGCGTGTTCAGGAGGAAATGCTCTCCTTTCGGGGAACGGGAATGTCGATTCTGGAGACGAGCCACCGTTCTCCCGAATTCATGTCGCTTGTTCGTGAGGCGGAAGCAGCGCTTCGCGAGCTTATGGGCATTCCTGAAGATTACGCTGTACTTTTTCTCCAGGGCGGGGCGAATCTGCAGTTCTACATGGTCCCGCTCAACCTGCTTGAAGAAGGCAAGACCGCGGACTACGTGGATACCGGGACGTGGGCCAGCAGGGCGATAGCGGAAGCCCGCAAAGTGGGGGAGGTGAACGTAGCTGCTTCGACCCGCGAGGAAGGGTACTGCCGTATCCCGAGGCAGGAAGAGCTGAAGCGCACCCCTGGCGCCGCTTACCTTCATATCACCTCAAACAACACGATTTACGGGACTCAGTGGACGGATTTCCCTGTTTCTCAC
>CAZGYL010000092.1:0-11628 GCA_964529985.1 uncultured Planctomycetia bacterium
GAATTCAGCCTCTCAAACCCGGACGCAGTTGCAGCCTTTGTCCTAAGAGCGTGGTACCGGTCGCCTTGGACGCTTTACCTGAACGACGGCGTCTTGGTGCAATCTTCAGCCTCTCGGAGAGATCCCTCGCTCAATTGGGTGGATTGCACCGAAAGGGCGCGGGCACTTCTTCGAGCCGGAGCAGACCGCTTGGTGCTGGAAGTAGGCAGGGGTGGCTGCGACCTCGAATTGCACCTTTTCGGCAACAAAGGCACCCACAGAGTGCTTGTCCCCGCCGGCTCACTTTGGAAGCCTTTCCGAGCCGTCCGCCTCGCAGGCGGTGACCGGGACTTTCTGCGGGGCATGCGTTGAGCGGGCGGCCTTCCGCCCTTCCGGATCGCCTCTTTAGGTATATAATTTCTCCTTTCGATCTTCCCCCGTTGCCTGCCCGGCTGCAGCTGCAACGGCGGGGAAGGGAAAGGAGCGGTTCAAAACTTTAAGAGGAGGACTCATCAATGGCACACGTCATTTCCGACGACTGCACCATGTGCGGCACCTGTCTTCCTGAGTGCCCGGTCGAAGCGATCAGCGAAGGTGATCCCAAGTACATAATCGATCCGGAGAAGTGCACTGACTGCGGAGCATGCGCAGCGGTCTGCCCGGTTGGAGCCATAAGCCCGGGGGACTGAGGCACACCGCGGTTTGATCCCTACGGAAGAAACAACCGGAAACGGTAAATTTATTTCCTCTCTTGGAAGCAAACTGAGCCGAAGGGATAGTCTGCAGATTTTCCGGCGGCCCGAACCGCTTAGAATAAGGGCGTGCAATGGCTCAAGAGGCCGTGTGGGCCGCCCCACCGGCAGCTTCCAAGAGAGGAAAAACCGTTGAGGTTGTTTTCTTTTTTCCTGATTGCTCCGCTTCTTGAAGCAGCCTCAATCAGGCTCAGCGAGATCATGTACCATTCCCCGGCCGGGGAGAGCGGAGATTACCTGGAACTTGTAGTTACAAAAGGCGGGGATCTGACCGGGTTTTCAATAACCGGAGGGGTGGATTTTGTTTTCCCTGAAGGCACCGTAGCTCCGGACGGTCAATATATTTTGCTTTGCCGGGATCCTGAGGTCCTCAGGGACCGCGGCGTTCGAGGTGTTACGCTTTTTGCTTATTCCGGAAGGCTTAGCGACAACGGGGAGACCATTCTTCTGCTTGATCCCTCGGGAGAGGTCGTTGAGCAGTGCCCCTTTGACGATGATCCCCCCTGGCCTTTTCTTGCCGACGGCTTCGGGCTTTCCCTTGCAAGACGCTGCTTGAGGAGCCCGGCGGAAGACCCTGTCTCCTGGTCCTCGCAATCACCCACTCCGGGCCTTCTGAACGAAGAGATCGTCTGCCCTCCGCCCGCCCGGCCGCCTCCAGAGGTTCTCATCAACGAAGTCATGTACCACCCTAAGGGTGGATCCGTCGATGAGAGGCTCTATGAGTTCGTTGAACTTGTAAATAGAAGCAATACCTATATCCCGCTTGCAGGCTGGAGATTAACCGGAAGTGTTTCTTTTGAATTTCCTCAAGGCATTGTAATCGGGCCCGGCGGCTTTCTGGTTGTTGCTTCCGATCCGGCACGTCTCCGAGAAGCGTACACAGATCCACCGACGCCTTTCTTGGGTCCCTTCCAGGGTAAGCTTCCGAACGGAGGCGGCAAGGTAGCGCTTATCGACGAGAGCGGAAACGAGATAGACTCGGTGAGCTACGACGATGACGAACCCTGGCCTCCGGCGGCCGACGGTCATGGTTCCATTCCCGGCCGCGGTTCTTCCCTTGAGAGGCTTTGCCTGGAAAAGCCCGCAGGAAGAGTTGACAACTGGGAAGCCTCACCACCCGATCAAGCAACACCGGGCCGGGAGAATTCGAAAAAGGCTTGCGCCTTGAGGCCGGTTGCACTTTCCGTTGCGCGAGTGCCTGAAAAGGTGGGCCCTGATCAGCCGGTTAGAGTACAAGTGGACCTGTGCTGCGGATCCGAAGACCCTGGCGAGCTTGTTGTAGCCTTCTGGTGGTCCAGACAATTCGCACAACCCGAGACCATCGCCCGAATGCCGCTTGAACCTCAGGGGCGCCTTTATCAGGCCAGCATACCGGGTTTTCCGGCTGGAACTATAGTAAGGTGGCGGATCGAACGTCGGGCGGGCGAAGGGTGGACGGTCCTTGCTCCCCGTTCCACTGATCCCAGGTTCCTCAACTGGTACGGCTACTTTGTACCACCTCGCAACACGTCGCTTCTTCCGGTTTACCATATATTCATGCGGCCCGAAGACTGGACGCTTTTGAACCGGTTTGCAGCGCGAGGACGAACTGAAGGGTACGAAGTCCTACCTGATTGGAACAAAACCGTACCTGCGCTTTTTGCTGAAGAAAGCAAGCTTTATGAGGTCAAGGTCCGCTACCAGGGAAGTCCTTGGCACAGGACCGACGGCTTCGACATCACAGAGAAATTCAGCTGTCCCGGTCCTGCCTCCGCTGCCGGAGAAGACCGGCTGCGGATACTCAGCCTGAGGATCGCCTTTCCGCGTTACGACCGCTTTAAAGGCAAAGAGGTTGTTATCCTCAACAAGGTTCATGAAACCCAATCGGAGAAGCTTTTCTATCACGGGCTTCAGACTGTTTTCGGCTACAAGCTCTTTGCCCTTGCCGGCGTACCCGCACCGAACGCACGCTACGTACACGTGCGCATAAACGGTTGTTCTTATCACCTGGCGGTTCAGGTCGAAAGACCCGACGAAGACTTCCTGAAGCGCTTCTTTCAAGGCGAAGGAGATCTTTTCAAGGCCTCAGGTTGCCCGCGCGGGGCTCCCTGGGCCGACTGCGGCGGCCCGTACGATTGGGCCGACGGCAGGCCTCTTGAGGCAA
This sequence comes from uncultured Planctomycetia bacterium, assembly GCA_964529985.1. Classification (GTDB taxonomy): domain Bacteria; phylum Planctomycetota; class UBA8108; order UBA8890; family UBA8898; genus CAZGYL01. Next base: position 2,875 of record CAZGYL010000092.1, read on the forward strand.
AAGGCCCGTGGAGCAAGGAAGAGGTTTACGCATTTTCTTACGACCGCAAGACGCGCCGCTTCGCAGACCACACCAACCTGATCGAGCTCATAGAAGAACTCGCTCAGGCCGCCCGGCAGGGAACGGACGCATTGCGCGAAGTTCTCGCGGAGCGTTTCGATCTCAAGGAGGTCCTGGTGTGGCTTGCAACCGCCAACTGGGGCTGCTCATGGGACGATATCTGGCAGAATTACTACCTGTATCAGGATCTCGGAGACCTCAAATGGCGCATACTACCGTGGGATATGGATCAGATGTTCGGCGGGCCGTGTTGCTGCGCCCGTGTTGATCCGAGAAGCTCGCTTTGGCGCGGCCGAAGCGGCGATCCTGACAATTGGAATCCGGGCCTGAAAATCGCGCCTTACAATCGTTTCAAGGACTACTTTCTGAAGGCTTTTCCAGACGAATATTTCTTTCAACTTGTGGCTCTCAACAACGAAAAATTCAAGGAAGAAGTGCTCCTTGAATGGGTCACTGAGCTTGAATCCCTGCTCCTGCTGGAGGCGCCCCTCGATCCGCTTCCCATATCCTCTGCGGTTCCGGTTTATGCAGGGACGCTTGGCGATTTCATAATCGCACGCAGGGAGTTTGTAAACTCTCAAGTCATACCGCGGGTTGACCCGGGCCCTGACATGAGAGTGGAGGCCGGGTGGAAAGTCGTACTGAACGGAACCGGTAGTGATCCGCCGCCGGGACCGGATGTCGTCTACAGTTGGAGTAATGGAGCGGTAGGTGACAGGCCGGCATGCGTTTTCGAAGAGCCCGGAACGTACCTTTTAACGCTTACCATTGAAAAAACTCTTCACCTCCACGGCCTAAGCACCAAAGCTTCGCGCAGCGCAGCTTCATTGGTGCGGGTTTTCGCATCCAGGCGCTGCGCATTTGAGTCGGTAAACGGCGCCGTTGCGTTTGAAGCCGAGGACATGCAGGCGCATCTTCCCGGCGTGCGCGGGTATGAAGGAAGCAGTTGGCTCGTAAAGAATAATCCTGAAGCTTCAGGCGGATTTGAAATTGAGGCTCATGGTCCCGGACAAACCCACGAACCTTCCTACTATTTGACCGCGCCCGAGCTTAACTACTGGGTGCTCCCGGACCGAACCGGGCCTCACAGGCTTTTCCTGCGCATTCGCAGCGGGCCGAATCCCGGGGAAAACAGACTGTACTTAGGCTTTAACAACGAAGCCCCTCCCACCTGGCAGCCCTTAATAGCCGAGGGAACGCAGTACCGCTGGGTCTTTGTGGATCTTGAGGTCCCCTCGATCAATCCCGTACTCATCTGTTTATGGTTCGGGGATCCCGGGGTTGCGGTTGACAAGCTCCTGTGGACGGCGGCCGGTTCGGTCAGGCTCGAAGAGCTTCAACTCGGGCCCGAAGCGCGTGAAGCCACCTGCCTTGCCCGTTTCGTGCGCGGCGACGGCAGCGGAGACGGACGCTTGGATATCGCAGACGCAATGGCGATACTCCGCTCGATTTTCCTTGCCGGAGAGACTCTTTGGTGTCCTGATGCCGGAGATGCAAACGACGACGGGGTCATTAACATAGGCGATCCCATTTACCTGCTTCAGTACCTTTTCATTCAGGGGCCCGCCCCGCCGCCGCCCTTCCCCGACCCGGGACCGGATCCGACTGAAAACGACAACCTCAGGTGCTTGGAGCTGTAGGGTTCCTCTTTCCGGCCCTGCTCAGTCGGTAAGCTTCAAGCTCTTGAAGAACTTCTCAAAGTAAGATCGATTGTCGCGATCAAACCTGTCGGGCGGGCTCTCGCAACCGAAGAAGTAGACCCGCGAAGGCGTGGCTGTAGCCCTGAATCGCACCTTAACCAAGGGCTCCTTTTGGCTCGGAGGCTTTTCGCCCGGAAGCAAACGCACGCGCCGCCTGCCTGTGAAGATCGCCTCGACAAACCCGGTCCTCTCTCCGGCGACCACCGCAGGTTCCTTCTCCATCTCGTCCGTAAGTGCGTAAAGCTCCGATATCCACCTGCTGACCAACTCAGGCTCGGCTCTGGCCAAAAAATCGTTGCTCACGCTCCAGACCGTGATCCTGGGGTGTGTGCCGACCCGCGGGCCGAAGGCAACAACCTCCCCCGGCCGCAAGTCCTGCTGGTCAATGATTCTCAAGCCGGCCGGGCAGCGAAGCTCCAAGTTAAGGCCCTTCCATGTCCGACTCCGCGGATTCCAAGTGCCCAAAGGCTCAAGCTCAATATCCATAACGAATTGCTTGAGGCGCTCGTCCCATTCGCTGAGAGTCATGCCGAGAAACTTGCGCACCAGGTCAGCCATGTACTGAGCTTCGGCGGCCAGGTGCTTCGGGTCGTTGCTTCCGTTGCGCACATCCAGTCCGCTTGCGTGCTCGATGTACGCATCCAGCAACTTGCGCCCCTCACCATGGTGAGCGCCGTACTTCTGGCCGTCCATACACCAGAAAACGATAAGCCAGGCGTTTGAATACAACCGTGCCCCGAAGCGCATATGGGGAACCCGCAGGACTTTTTCAACCGGAATGTATAGATTTGCACGAATCATGCGCCTGAGCGGGATCACCCGATCGTACGGCACGACTATCTCAACCGCATCGGGCTTAAACTGCTTGGGATCATCACGGAAGCTGAATTTGAACTTCGCCCCGTCCCCGAAATACACGGCCATACCCTCGACAAGCCAGGTGGGCACACTGTTTATGTTCTTGAAAATCCGCCACTGAAATACATGGCACGCCTCGTGCGCCAGGACGTGAAGCGTGGTTCCGCGGATGCCGAAGCTGCCGTGGAAGGCGTAAACTTCGTTCTTCTGCGGCAGGAAAAAACCGCCGATGCCCATCGGCACGAGCATGAACTCCCGGAACTGGTTCACATTCGCCATTATGTAAATCCGGCCGGGTTCATCGTGGTGGCGCGGAAACTTACTCCTCGGGAAGCGCTGCTCGTAAAGAGGGAAAAGCACCTTTTCCAAGAATGCACGGTACTGCTCCGCCACCTCTTCGGTCGAGCCGCATTTCAGAACGAAATACTTGGTTTTTATCGGAGGTACCGTAGCCCAAGGCCGGCCGGCGAACTCCCGGCGCATGTCCACCACCTTCCGGTCCCATTGCTGGGCCCGCCTGGCTTCGGACTTGGTGCGCCATTTACCCTTGAACTTGACATGGCCCAAGCCGAGGTGCGCTTCTTCGTTCTCAGGGTCAAGACTCAAAACCCGCCGGTAGGCCTCCCTGGCGTAGTATTTTAAGCCGTTTTCCTTTGCATAGCGGGCAAGCGCAAGCCAATCGTCGACCTTGCCTGCCGCAAGCGCCTTCTCGTACCGCTTGCGGCAGGTGACAACCGGGTGATCCCCCTTCTTAAGCTCTACGATATCGCGCACCGCTATGCGCAGCCGCTGGCCGAAATCCAATTCGAAGACCACCTCATCGACGGCCTCGGAAACAACCGCCCCTTCAAGCGTCTGCTGTATACCCCCGCCGGCGTTGTACGTAACCGTATCGCCAAGCGTCGAAACAGCCGGCAGAGAGGCCGTAAGCGCAAAGATAAGCAGAATCCGCAGGATCCTGCGGGGGGATCTCCTGGCCTGAAGCGTCATTCCGGAACCTCCATATCGAGCCATGCGAAAACTCAATCTACGCAGGGCCGGCGCCCGGCGGCGCCGGTCTCCACACCGTTCCAGTTTAACGCAAAGAGAAGTTCAGCCAAATCCGCACTGCAAAAGCCGGCACCGGATGCCTTACCATGCAAGAGCCGCCGAAAGGTAAACCGCGCGCGAGGGAAGCGGAAACCCTCTCACGTCCACAGCACGCTCATCGGTAAGATTCTTCCCCGTAAGCTGCAGTTCCAGCCCTTCCCTCAATTTCCAGGCCACTCCGGCGTTGATGACATTTCGGACGGGCAAGAGCTTCGTTCCGGCACGAGTAATCGGATTCCGCCCCACAAAATGATACTCGAAAAACGGCCTGAACCTGCCGATCCAGCCTGAGAGCCGAAGCCTTACCTGATTTCGAGGCCTTCCTGGAATCTGGCGGTTTCGGTGCGTTTCTTCGCGGGTTTTGTCCAAGACCTCGTTGTACGTCCAATCGGCTTCAAGCACGGCCTTGTTGCGGAATGACAGCCGGCAGCCCAACTCAATGCCCTGCGCGCGGGCTTTCCCTACATTGAACGGCTTGTAGCGGAAACCGGACTGCAGGATATAGACGATCAGGTCCTCATAGCGCGTGTAAAAAAACACAGCTTCAGCTCGGAGGCGAAGCCCTGAAAAGGCTTCCAAGCTGAGGACCGGGCCCAGATCGAAGCTCAGAGACCGCTCCGGATCCAAATCAGGGTTTCCGACGTAGTAACCTTGGTTGTGGTAAAGCTCGAAAAAAGTAGGTCTTCTGAATCCTGTACCGGCGTTGCCTTGAAGCGCCGCAGCAAAGCGGGGGCCTTCCTTCGGTCCGCACTCAAAGGCTTCCCAGCGAAATCCGCCTGAGGCCGCGCCCAGTGCGGAGCCTCCCGTTGCCAGCTCGCCGCCCACCCGCGGCGTAAGCTGCAAAGCCCCGCTGAAAAGCTTCAACGTATCGCCTGCAGAAACAAACGCCGTTGAGCGATCGCGCATTCCGGTCCCGGAGCCCTTGAACGTCTCATGCCGCAGGTGGAGCGTTGCGGAGAAGGAATGAAGCTCCCCGACCGGAAGTCCGCCGTTGAGCTCACAACTTACCGTGTTCGTCTGATCCTTGCTTGTGAATGGAAATCCCGTGGTGCCGCCGCCCGGATCCCTGTATGCAACTTCTTCGCCCAAGAAGGCCAAGCGCCCGTCGAGGTCGGCTCCCCGCTCAAAAAGGCCCTCCCCGCGCAAGCCCAAAGCTGCAAGCATTCTGCGATCCGTTTGGTGGGCCTGAGGGGTCGGGAAGCTGACCAAACCCGGAATCTCCTTTGAAGCAAGGAACCCTGAAGCAAGCCCGTAGAGCTCCCATGTTTCATTCAAAAAACGGCTTCCTTTCAAAAGGCCTCCCAGCGAGGCAAGCCCGTTGTTTTCGCGCTCGCGATCCCGCGAGCCGAGGCCCAGCTCCGGATCAGGCCGGTAGAGGAAAGCGCCGTTTGTCCAAGTTCCTTCAAGCATGCTCAAGACTTGATACTCTTCCGTGCCATGCCCGATGTGGGCGGCAAAAGAGGCGATATCCAGAGCCCCGCCGCGGGAACGGCCGGTAAAAAGCCCTCCCGTAAGTTTGAAGGCCCCCCACGTACCTGTCTTACCCCGAGGGGTGACGAGATTAACGACCCCACCCATTGCCGCATCCCCGAACCGCGCACTTGCGCTTCCACGCAAGACCTCTATGCGCGAAAAGTGAGAGAGTGGAAGATCCGAAAGATCCACAGCTCCGGTAGCACCGCTCAAGCGGATTCCATCAAGGAAAACAGCGACCTGTTTGCCCGAGGAGCCCCTTATACTCATGGTGGCGAGTTTCCCCAGCCCGCCGAGGGTCTGAACATGAACGCCCAACAGGCCGTCCAAGGTCTCCCCGACGTCGGTGACACCCGGAGGAGCCGTCGGCTCGACAACCGTCACAAAAGGACTTGAGCTTCGGCCAAGGAGACCTTCTGAAACAGGAACGCTTTCTATAAGCTCCTCTCCCAGCTCAACCGGCTGCAAGGCGGAGCCCGCAGCTTGCGGCTTGCTGAGGTGGGCCGGCTCGGGCTCTGGCGCTCCGGCCCAAGCAGCCTGCTGCACGCTTGAGAAACAAAGCACAAGGAACCACAGCGGCACTGCGGCAAAGGCGGTCCGCTCGGCCCGGCAAAGATCCTCGTCCATTCAGACCCTGACCGCCACACACTCTCCCGCACAGAACAGCAGGAGAGTTCTCAGCGGATCCTCTACAAGTCAGCGGGCCTTCCCGCTCGGGCAGGATCGTTCATGCTACACCGGCCTCTGCGAGGTGCGCAAGCGGCAAAGGCCTGCGCAGCCCCTCGCCTGCCTACTGCGGCACCGCGGGGACGTGGATGTTTGGCCCGCGGACCGATACACTTACGTGTTCGCTCTCTGCCTAAGGCGGTGCAGAATGCGCCTGCGGCGAAAGGAAGCTGAGAAGGCCGTTAACTTAAGGTAGGAAAACCCGGACGTAGTTGAGCTATGACACTTCCTCCGCAGTACGATCCAAAGCAGGTCGAAAGCCGTATTTACAAGTTTTGGGAAGAAAACAAGCTGTTTCACAGCGAGCCCAATCCAAACAAGAAGCCGTACACCATTGTGATCCCGCCTCCAAACGTAACCGGCGTCCTGCATATGGGGCATGCACTTAACAACACACTCCAGGACGTCATCATCCGCTTCTGGCGCATGCGCGGGCGGGAAGCTCTTTGGGTGCCGGGAACCGATCACGCCGGAGTGGCCACTCAGGCCGTCGTCGAGCGGGAGCTGTGGGAAAAGGAGCGCAAGACAAGGCACGATTTAGGCCGCGAAGAGCTGCTTAAGCGGATCTGGGAGTGGAAAGAAAAGCACGGCAACAGAATCATTGAGCAGCTCAAAAAGCTGGGCTGCTCCTGTGATTGGGCACGGACCCGTTTCACCATGGACGAAGGCCTGTCCAGGGCCGTCCGGGCGGTTTTCGTCCGGCTCTTCAGGGAAGGGCTTATTTACCGCGGGAAGAGACTCGTAAATTGGTCGTGCCCACTGCAAACCGCGCTTTCCGACGACGAACTTGAGTACAAGGAGATAGACACTTCTTTCTGGTATATCCGCTATCCCCTTAAAGACGAAGACGGCTATGTGACCGTAGCGACCACGCGGCCCGAGACAATGTTGGGAGATACCGCGGTTGCGGTCCACCCTGATGATCCCCGGTACAAGAACCTTATCGGTAAGACCGCGATCCTGCCCCTGCTCGGCCGCCAACTGCTTATCATTGCAGACACCTATGTGAAACCCGAAGAAGGCACGGGTTGCCTTAAGGTTACCCCCGCCCACGACCCCAACGACTTTGAGATCGGCAAGCGGCACAACCTGCCGATGATCAACATTCTGAATCCCGACGGAACGCTCAACGAGAACGCAGGGCCTTACAAAGGCATGGATCGCCTGAAGGCAAGGCCGAAGATTGTGGAAGACCTGGCTGCTCAAGGTCTCATTGAGAAAGTCGTTCCCTACCGCCACAGTGTGGCCCACTGCTATCGCTCGGGAGACATAATCGAGCCTTACTTAAGCGAGCAATGGTTCGTGCGAATGGCTCCGCTTGTGGAAAAAGCGCGTGCAGCCGAACGAAGCGGCCGTGTGAAATTCCACCCGCCCCGATGGGCTCAGACCTACCATCAATGGCTCGATACTACTCCCGATTGGTGCATCTCCAGGCAGATATGGTGGGGACACCGCATACCGGTGTGGACCTGTAAAGACTGCGGCGAACTTACCTGCGAGATGGAAGATCCCACCGAATGCCCCAAGTGCGGGAGCAAAGCGCTGGAACAGGATCCCGACGTGCTCGACACGTGGTTCAGCTCCCAGCTCTGGCCTTTCTCGACTTTGGGCTGGCCGGAGAAGACTCCTGATTTGGAATACTACTACCCTACCGATCTCCTGGTTACGGATCGCGGGATAATCGCGCTTTGGGTGGCCCGCATGATCATGATGGGCGAACACTTCCTGGGAGAGGTTCCGTTCCGGGATGTGTACATTCATGCAACGATTCTGGACCGCGAAGGCCGCCGCATGTCCAAGAGTTTGGGCAACGGAATCGACCCGATCGTCATGATCGAAGGCGGGACCAACATAGACGGCACCGTTTACGAACGCGGATACGGTGCCGACGCCGTACGCTTCACTTTGACGGCCATGACCACCGAAGGCCAGGACATGAGGATATGGCCCGAGCGCTTCGAGACAGGCCGCAATTTCGCAAATAAAGTATGGAATGCAAGCAGGTTTTGTCTCATGCACCTGCAGGGCGGGCCCGAAACCGTAGCGGCGGATCTTTCTGAAAAAGATCTTGACTTCACCGACAAGTGGATTCTCACCCGTCTTCACCGTGCGATCGAGCGTGCAACTTCGTGCGCCGAGGACTTCAGGTACTGCGATTTTGCGCATACGATTTACGAGTTCGTGTGGAACGAATTCTGTGACTGGTACGTTGAGTTCGTAAAAGGAAGGCTTGCCGACCCTGAAGCTGCGCCTGCAGCAAGACGGGTTCTGGCGTTCGTGCTTGACCGATCGCTCAGACTCCTTCACCCTGTAGCTCCCTTCATCACCGAAGAGCTTTGGAGACACCTCGGCGATGCGCTGCCCTCGCGGCCGCTTTACGGCGGGCTTCCAACCGAACGAAAAGGGCCTTTGATTCGGAGCGAATGGCCCGAAGCCGAGACCGTGCCGTTTTTCGAAGGCGTGGAAGAAGAAATGGCGGTGGTTCAAGAAACCATTCGCGGGATCCGCGAAACACGCGCGCGATACCACGGCGCCCCCTACAACCTCTCTCCGAAGAAAATCGTTCAAGTACAGATCTCGTGCCGCAAACCGGAGATTCTTGAGGTGCTTAAGCGCCACCGCGAGCTTGTGACCGGCGACCGCGAAGCAAACGCAGAGATCATTGATATGGGTGTGGATCTGCCCCGCCCGCGCTCAAGCGCAGTGACGGTGCGGGACGGAGTTGTGATCTACCTTCCCCTTGTAGGTCTCATAGATCTGAAAAAAGAACGCGAGCGCCTGGAGCGCGAGCAACAGAAACTCAGGGCGTATATCGAGCGCGTGAAGAAGAAACTGGACAATCCTACGT